>JAYNNS010000064.1:0-10024 GCA_038112835.1 Curvibacter sp.
CTCCTGCGGGAGGGTGGGGGCACGATGCGCCGTGTGTGCGCATGCCGCCTGGCGGCGCCAGCGTGAACGGCGGCGCGGGGCCTGGCAGCCCGCATGCGTGGGCGCTGCGGCCTGATGCGTCATCCTTTTCGTCAGTCCTGCGCCTTGCGGGCGCATCGTCAGGCTGGCCGCCCGGGCGCCAGCCCGCTGGTGCGCTGGTTCTTCCTGCGTCTGTTCGCTTTGTTGCTGCTGCTGTTCGGCGGCGCGGGCGTGGCGCAGGCCGGCACCCAGTTCTGCAGCAGCTATCCGCTGGTGGGCGGCTTTCACGTCATCGACGGCAACGATCCCAGCCTCAACACGCTGACATTGCCGTCCTCGATCGGCATGGACGCCAACTGCTATTTCAAGAACTTCCAGGTCTCCGCCAAGTGGCCACAGGGCCTGACCTCGACGCTGAACTTCAAGTCCGACGGCTTTCTCGCGATCTTCGAGAACACCTACTTCAGCGGCAACATGGCCTGCGCCAACACGACGACCAAGATCTGGTTCGTCAACAACGCGCAGTACGCGCCCAACAACAGCTGCCAGAGCCTGTTCATCCCGGTCGAGACCATCAGCAAGCAGGTGCCCGGGCCCACGGCCACCGTGGGCGTGCCCTTCACCTACACGCTGCGCATGCCGGTGATGTACGACCCGGCCACCAACACCTACTACTCCCAGCCTTCGGTCAACACGCTCTCCAACGCCACGATCTATGACGACCTGACGGCGACCGGCGCGGCCCTCACCTACGTCAGCAACACGGCCTTCCTGGTCAACGGCGCCACCCGCACGCCGGTCGGGCCGCTGACCCTGGGGGCCACCCCGGCGACCATGGCCTCGATGGGGATCCCGGCCTCGGACAGCACGAAGCACATCGTGTTCTCCTCGGACTTCAACCCGGTGCTCAGCAACATCGCCGCCGGCACGCAGGTCGAGATCCAGATGACGGTGGTGCTCGACAACGTGCCCGCGAATGCGTCCGGCACGCAGTTCATCAACACCGCCAAATGGTGGTTCGGCCGCGTGATCGACGGCGTGGCCTACGACCCGCTGCCGGGCCAGTCCGGCATCTCGGCGCCGATGACCATCGCCGAACCCGGCCTCACGCTGCAGAAGACCGCCTCGCTGACCAACCTGAACATCGGCACGGCGGCACCTTACCGGCTCAATGTCCAGAACGTGGGCGGCAGCGATGCGTGGAACACCACCATCACCGACCTGCTGCCCAGCGGGATGTGCGCCTTCGATCCGACGCCCACGGTGAGCGCGCGCATCTACGCCGCAGACGGCGTCACTCCGGTGTCGCCCGTGCTCACGCCGGGCACCGACTACCTCGTCAGCTACAGCGCCTGCCAGCTCAGCGTGGTCCTGCTGTCGGAGGCCGCGAAGATCGCGCCGACGCAGCGCCTGATCATCGGCTACCAGAGCCGGCTCGATGCCGGCACCGCGCCTGGCGTGAGCTTCACCAACGTAGCGGGCGCCACGCGCTGGTACAACGGCCCGCTCAGCAGCACGGGCCGTCGCCAGTATGACCGGACCCTGAGCAACGGCACCCCCGGCATCCTGGATTTCCAGGACGCCTACACCGTCACCTCGACCACGCAGGGCTACTTCCTGCTCAAGTCGGTGAGCAACCTGACCACCGGCGTGCCCGTGGCCACGGCGGCCTTCCCCGGGGACCGGCTGCGCTACACGCTGCAGATCCAGAACTTCACCTTCCCCACGCTGAGCAACATCACCGTCGTGGACGAGCTCGACGCGCTCAATGCCAGCGCGTCCTTCGTGCCGGGCTCGCTGGCGCTGGCCAGCAGCAACCTGCCGGCGGGCACCACACTGTCCGTCAACCCCACGGGCGGGCCCCGGGGCACGGGCTCGGTCACGATCAGCGGCCTCAACCTGCTGCAGGACCAGCAGTACCAGGTCGAGTTCGACATCACCATGGCGTCCGGGCTGGGCAACGGCACGGTGGTGCTGAACCAGGCCAGCCTGACCGGAACGGATGCCAATGCTGTGGTCTGGTCCGGCGTCAGCGATGACCCCTACATCAGCGGGCCTGCGCTGCTCAGTGCCAACGGCGATCCCACGCCGGTCCAGATCTTTTCCCCCGGCGCGCTGGCCAAGGCGACCACGCAGTCCACCGCGGCCATCGGCGAATTGTTCCGCTACCGCATCACGGTCCCGGCCAGCCCGGTCAACGTGCCGCTGTACGACGTGCGCATCCTCGACAACCTCGGCCTGTCGGCCGCCGACCTGCGCTTCGTCAGCGCCACGGTGGTCTCGGGCGGGAGTTGGAGTCTGAGCAACACGGGCTCGGCCACCAACCTTGTCATCCAGGACAGCAACACGGGCATCGACATCCCGGCGGGTGGGCAGGCGGTGATCGACGTGACGGTGGCCTTGCAGAACAGCGCGGTCAACCGCAACGGCCTGAGCTTCACCAACAGCGCTTCCTACACCTACAACAAGATCAACGGCAACAACGCGACCACCGGCAATGGCGGCGGCGCGACCTCGGGCGCCATGACGGTGGTGGAGCCCGCGCTCGGCATGAGCAAGGCCGTGGCCTATGTCATGCCCGCGGGCAAGGCGGTGACCGATCCGGCCGTGGCCGGTGATGTGCTGCAGTACACGATCACGCTGACCAACACCGGCACCTCGCCGGCCTACGACGTCGATGTCATCGACGCCATGCCAGCCAACCTGGCCCTGGTCCCGGCTTCGGCCTCGGTCACGATCAACGGCGTCGCGGTCGCCGGCTTCGAGCCGGAGCCGACGGTGCTGGCCGGCGGCGCGCTGGTCTGGGGGGCCCAGAACGGTGACAGCAACCTCGACATCCCCGTGGGCGGCACCCTGGTGCTGACCTTCCGGGCCACGGTGCAGGCCGCCAACGGTACCCCGATCACCAACAGCGTCCACGCGGCCTGGGCTTCGGTCAACGGGGGCGTGATCGGCGAGCGCAACGGCGCCGGCTGTCCCTTCGTGACCGCGCCCAACGTCTATTGCGTTGGCCCGGCCATCTCCACCGTGACCTCGGTCGACCCGACGACGCTGACCAAGACGGTGAGCTCCGACAGCTGGGCGACGGCGCCCAGCACCGCCAGCGATGCCACCCTGCGCGTGGGCGACACGGTGGTGTACACGCTCACCGCCACCCTGCGCGAGGGCACGACCCAGAACCTCGTGCTCCGCGACACGCTGCCGGCCGGCATGGCCTTCGACGGCGTGCTCGCCATCAATGGCGACACGAGCACGCCCTACACGCAGGTGGCGCCGTTCACCCATGCCAGCTTGGCCGGTCCCACGCTCAGTGGCAACACGGTCACCTGGAACTTCGGCACCGTCAGCAATGCCGTGGACAACAACGCCGCGAACAACGCCTTCGTCATCCAGTACCGCGCGCGCGTGGTCAACACGCTGGCGGCCACCCCGCCGGCCCAGCTGCTGACCAACAGCGCCACGCTGAACTACGCCATCGGCGGCGTGGCGGCCACGCCCCGCAGCGCCAGCGTGCCGATCAATGTCTGGCAGCCCGTGCTCGGCGTGTCCAAGAGCGCGGCCCCGGCCGGCGGCAGCACCGTGATCGCCGCGGGCGAACTGGTCAGCTACACCATCGAGATCCAGAACACCGGGCCGGCGCCGGCGTACAACACGGTGCTGCAGGACGTGCTGCCCGTGGGCATGCGCGCCACCGCGCCGCTCACGCTCAGCGTCAGCCTGGTCAATGCCGGCACGACCCTGCCCAGCCTGGCGCCGGTCTACAACAGCAGCACCGGCCTGGCCACCTGGAACTTCAGCTCGGGCGTGGCCGGCCAGTACGCGATCCCGCCCAGCGAGACCCTGCGCCTGGTCTACCAGGCCCGGGCCGACGCCACCATCGGCGCGGGCATGATCCTGACCAACCAGGCGCGCGTGCAGCACTATTACTCGCTCGACAGCCTGGACGCGAACGCCGCCGCCCGCAAGGACTACGGCGCCACCGGCACCGCCACGGTCCAGCTCACCACCGCCTCCGCGACGGCGCTGGCCAAGCAGGCCCTGGTCAGCACGGCCGCCATCGGCCAGCCCTTCACCTACCGCATCACGATCCCGGCCGTGCCGCAGCCGACCTCGCTGTACGACGTGCGCGTGCTCGACGACATCGGCCTGGCGACCACCGGCGTGAGCCTGACCTACCTGGGTGCCAGCGCGCGCCTGGCCTCCAACACCCGCAGCTGGGCCAGCCTGAGCAACAGCGGGACCGCCACCGCACTGACGCTGCAGGACAGCAGCAGCGGCGGCCTGGACATTCCCGCGGGCGACCAGCTGATCGTCGATGTCGTGCTCGTGCTGGGCAACGACATCGTCAACAACAGCGCCGGCAAGCAGTTCAGCAACACGGCGACCTATACCTACAACCGGATCAACAGCGACAGCAGCACGCAGGCCGCCGGCTCGCCGGGTGCCAGCGGCCCGGTCACCGTGGCCGCGCCCAACCTCGTCATGCGCAAGAGCGGCCCGGCCACGATGCGCATCGACCAGCCCGGCAGCTTCACCCTGGACGTGCAGAACGCCGGCACGGCCCCGGCCTGGAACGTGGTGCTGAGCGACATCCTGCCCCGCGTCACCGGCACGCCGGCCGGCGGCATGTGCAATGCGGCGCCCAGCGCCATCACCGCTCGGATCTACCAGGCCGACGGCGTGACCCCGGTCTCGGCCCTGCTGCAGGCCGGCACCGACTACACGGTGGGGTTCACCGCTGCGCCCGGCTGCACGCTCACGCTCAACCTGCTGACGCCGGCCGCGGCGATCGGGCCCGGCGAGCGCCTGATCGTGACCTATAGCGCCATGCTCGACCCGGCCACGGCCAACAGCATGCCGCTGACCAACATCGCCGGTGCGACCCGCTGGCTCAGCGCCAACCCCGCGGTGACGGGGGCCTCGGGCCATGTGCACACCTTCAGCAACACGCTGACCAACGGGACGCCGGGCGTCACCGACTTCCAGGACGCCTTCACGCTGACCACCGAAGCGCCGGTGCTGAACTTCACCAAGACGGTGTTCAACGTGAGCACCGGCCAGCCGGGCACCAACGCCCGGCCGGGTGACACGCTGAAGTACACCATCACCATCGACAACGTGAGCCCGGTGCCGGCCACCGGCTTCACCCTGACCGACGAGCTGGACCGGCTGAACGCACCGGCCCGGTTCGCCCCGGGCAGCCTGACGCTGGTGACCGTGCCCGCGGGGGCGAACGCCGGGCTGACCTCGGCCACGGGCGGCACCTACGGCACCGGCCTGGTGAGCCTCAGCGGCCTGAACGCCGCGGCCCAGGGCAACGCGGGCGCGACCGTGGTGGTCGAGTTCACGGTCCGGCTCGCGCCGGTCATCACGAACGGCACCGTGGTGCTCAACCAGGCGCAGATCGGCGGCACCAACCTGGCCGCGCAGCTCAGTGACGACCCCGCCGGGGTCGGGGCGACCGACCCGACCCGCACCCTGATCGCCTCGGCACCGGCCTGGCGCGTGCACAAGACCGTGCAGGACCTCACCTCGGGCAGCGCCGTGGTCATGCCCGGTGACGTGCTGCGCTACACCCTGACCGTCAAGAACATCGGCACCGAGAACGCCACCGGTGTGCAGCTGCTGGACCTGGTCCCGCAGTTCACCAGCTACCTGCCGGGGACCACGCGTCTCAACGGCAGCCTGGTGGCCGATCCGTCGGCCGGCGTGTCCGCCCTGCAGAGCGGCCTGCTGATCAAGACGCCGACCGCCACGACGCCGGGCAGCATGACGGCCGATGCCAGCGCCAGCACCACGAATGTGGCGACCATCACCTTCGACGTGCGGGTCAATGCCAGCACGGTGGGCGGCACCATCATCTCCAACCAGGGCTGGGTCAGCGGCTCCGGCCAGGCCAGCGGCGCCTTCCCGACCGTGCCCTCGGACGATCCCAACACCGCCGCCGTGAACGACCCGACGCGCGTGGTCGTCGGCAACCTGCCGCTGCTCAATGCCAGCAAGACGGTGGCCCTGCTGGGCGACGTCAACGGCAACGGCGTGATCGACGCCGGTGACTCGGTGCGCTACACCATCACGGTCAACAACTACAGCGGCACGGCCGCCACCGGCGTCACGCTGCAGGACGCGACGCCGGCCAACACCAGCTATCTGGCCAACAGCGTCACCCTCAATGGCGCGGGCGTGGGCCAGCCCGACGGCGGCGTCTCGCCGCTGGCCGCGGGCATCGTGATCCAGTCGCCGGGCAGCGCGGCCGGCACGATCGCCGCCGGCGCTCAGGCGGTGGTGAGTTTCGACGTGCGCGTGCAGCCCGCCGTGGCGGCCGGCACCGTCATCAGCAACCAGGGCGAGGTGCTGAGCGCGGAGCTGCCGATGCAGCGCACCGACGCGGACGGCGATGCTTCCAACGGCCTGCAGCCGACCCGCTTCGTCGTGGGCAGTGCCCAGCAACTGGCCATCAGCAAGTCCGTGACCGTGGTCGGTGGCGGCCCCGTGCTGCCGGGCAGCACGCTGGAGTACGCCGTCACCGTCACCAACACCGGCACGGCGCCGGCGACGAGCGTGGTGATCACCGATGACCTCACGCTGCTCGGCGGCCAGGCCAGCTATGTGGCCGGTTCGGGCACGCTCAACGGCCTGGCGGCGGGCGTGAGCTATGCCGCACCGGTGCTGCGGGCCGATTACTCGGCAACCTACGGCAGCCTGGCGCCGGCGGCCAGCGCGACCCTGCGCTTCCGGGTGCTGCTCAGCAACGGCCTGCCCATGGGCGCCACCCTCACCAACGAGGGCCTGGGCACCTGGAACACCCCGAGCCTGAGCGCCACGGCCAGCGTGTCGGTCTCGGTCGGTGGCATCCCGGGCTCGGCCAGCCTCAGCGGCCGGGTCTGGCATGACGCCAACATCAACGCCGCCTACGACACGGGCGAGCCCCAGCTCGCGGGCTGGACGGTCGAGGTGCTGCGCAACAGCGTGGTGCTGGGCAGCGTCACCACGGACGCCGCCGGCCAGTACCAGGTGAACGGCCTGGCGCCCTCGGTGGGGCCGGGTGACCTGTACGGCCTGCGCTTCCTCGCGCCCGGCAGCTCGGCCACCACGGCCAAGCTGGGCCGCGCCAGCTCGTCCTATGTGAACGGCCTGCAGTCCATCAGCGGCATCACGGCGCCCTCGGGCGGCCAGGTGCAGAACCTCGACCTGCCGATCGCGCCCAACGGCGTGGTCTATGACGCCATCGTGCGCACGCCCGCGCCCGGCGTGTTGCTCAACCTGCTGCGTTCGGGCAGCGCCACGACCCTGCCGTCGTCCTGCTTCGACGATCCGGCCCAGCAGGGGCAGGTCACGCTGGGCAACGGCTACTACCGCTTCGACCTCAACTTCAGCGATCCGTCCTGTCCCTCGGGCGCCGACTACCTGATCCAGGTCACGGTGCCCAGCAGCTATGCGAGCGGCGCGTCCCGCGTGATCCCGCCCACCACGGCGGCCGGCACGTCCCCGTTCTCGGTGCCGGCCTGCCCGGGCAGCGCCGCGGATGCCGTGCCCGCGACCACGTCCTACTGCGAGGCGCAGGCCACCCCCACCGCGCCGGCCGTGGGCGTGGCGGCCGGCAACGGCACCCGCTACTACCTGCACCTGACGCTGAGCAACCTGGCCACGCCGGGCACCAGCCAGATCTACAACAACCACATCGCGGTCGATCCGGTGCTGCGTGATGCGGTGTCCATCACCAAGGTGGCGGGGCTGCAGAACGTGACGCGCGGCCAGCTGGTGCCCTACACGATCACGGTCAGCAACACGCTGCCGGTGACGCTGGCCAACGTGAGCATCGTCGACACCTTCCCGGCCGGCTTCAAGTACGTCACCGGCTCGGCGCGCCTGGATGGCGTGCCGGTGGCCCCGCAGGTGGCGGGCAACCAGCTGAGCTGGGGCAACCTGCAGCTGGTGACCAACGGCAAGCGCGTGATCCAGCTGCTGCTGCTGGTCGGCGCCGGCGTCAGCGAAGGCCCGTACGTGAACCGCGCCCAGGTGTTCTCGGGCGAGACCGGCGGCGCCGCCTCGGGCGAGGCAACCGCGGCGGTGCGCGTGGTGCCCGATCCCACGCTGGACTGCTCCGACATCATCGGCAAGGTCTTCGACGACCGCAACCTCAACGGCTACCAGGACGAGGGCGAGCCGGGCCTGCCCGGCGTGCGGCTGGTCACGGCCCGCGGCCTGATCGTCACCGCCGACCAGCACGGTCGCTTCCACCTGACCTGTGCGGCCGTGCCGGATCAGGACCGCGGCTCCAACTTCATCCTCAAGCTCGACGACCGCTCGCTGCCCAGCGGCTACCGCATGACCACGGAGAACCCGCGCGTGCAGCGCGTCACGCGCGGCAAGATGGCCCGGTTCAATTTCGGCGCCGCGATCCACCGCGTCGTCAAGCTGGAGCTGTCCGACGCCGTCTTCGAACCCGGGACGACCGAGATCCGCGTGCAGTGGCGCCAGCGGCTGGACCTGCTGCAGCGCGAGCTGAGGAAGTCGGCCTCCATCCTGCGCCTGACCTATCTGGCCGAGACCGAGCGCCAGCGCCTGGTCGAGGAACGTCTGGCCCAGGTCCAGCGCGAGATCACGCAGGCCTGGCAGCAGACCGCACAGGACGACCTGACCGTGGAGACCGAAGTCTTCTGGCGCCTGGGCGCGCCGCGCTGAGACCCCGGCAGGAAACGAGACGCCCATGACCAGAATTGCCTGCTTCGTCACCGTGCTGTGCCTGCTCTGCGCACAGGGAGGGGCCGTGGCCGCCCCGCCCGATCGCCCGCAGATCCACGAGGCGCCCGCGCTGGGCGAGGCCGTGGAGAGGCAGCTCAGCCCCGACGAGCGCTACACCCCCTGGCGGCAGGACGAGAGCGGCCTGCCGCCGGCGCGGCGCGAGCGCGTCGAGATCCAGCAGGTGGTCGAGAAGAGCGTGCGCACGGTCAAGCTGCCCAATGTCGTGCCGCCCATCCTGTTCGGCTCGGGCGAGGCGAGCATTCCGCCGGACTACGTGGAGCGGGTGCGCGTGGTGCTCGAGCGCATGCAGGACCGCAGGAACGTGGTGGGCCACACGGACAACGTGCCGCTGATCGGCGAGGCCCAGGTGCGCTATGGCGACAACACGGGCCTGGCGCGCGAGCGCGCGGGCGTGGCGGCCGAGTTCTTCCAGCGCGCGCTGAACCTGCCGCCGGAGTCGGTCACCTACGAGGGCATGGGCGAGCGCCAGCCCGTGGCTTCCAACGCCACGCCCGCCGGCCGCGCGCAGAACCGCCGCATGGAGGTGGAGGTCTGGTACGACGAGATCGACGAGAAACAGGTCGAGAAGGAGGTCGTGCTGGCGGACGAGGTCCGGCGCATTCCGGTCTGCCGCGTCGAGCAGATGTGCCGCATCAGCTACAAGGCCGGCCATGCGCGGCGCACGCGCGTGAAGAACCTGATCCCGCCGTTCCACTACGACGACGACAGCACCACGGTGCCGGCCGACTACCAGCGCAAGCTGCTGCAGGTGCTGGGCGACCTGGGCAGCAAGGAGGGGGTGGTCGTCAAGTTCATCGGCTACACCGACACCACGCCGCTCAGCGGCCGCGACGCGCGCATCTACGGCGACCACCTCGGCATCTCCAAGGCGCGTGCACGGCGTTTCGCGCAGGCCCTGCAGGAGGCCCTGAAGCTGCCGGCGGGCGCCGTCGACAGCGATGGCCGGGGCGCGGCCAGCCCGCTGGCGCCCAACGACACCGAGAGCGGCCGTGCCGCGAACCGCCGCATCGAGGTCGAGTTCTGGCACGACGATCCGCTGCAGGTGCTGTGGGCGCCGGACGACCTGGCCCGGCACCTGTTCGTCGGTGGCTTCGACGAGCTGGCGCTGATCCGCGACCGCCTGAGCCAGGGGCAGGCGTTGCTCGGCTACGAAACGCGCCTGCGCCGTCGCGACGGCAGCACCATCGACGTGCTGATGAACCTGTTGCTCAAGCCCGAGAGCGAAGGGGTCTTCGAGGGC
>JAYNNS010000064.1:10034-11485 GCA_038112835.1 Curvibacter sp.
TCGGGCAGAACGAGGTGGTCGAGTTTCCCGAGTTTTCCGAAGCGTTGATGAAACTGGGGTTGGCGCAGGTTAACACTACGGTGGGGGATTTCGCGGGGAACCTTGCGCTGATTCTCACGGCGTATGAACGCGGGGTGGCGGCCGGCGCGGAGCTGGTCACGCGGGTCTACCAGTCGCCCAACACCACGATCCGGCCGGTGCCCTACGAGAACGGCAAGCCCCAGATCCCGCCGGGCTATCTGCAGGACCTGGCCAGCGTGATGGCCGAGGTCCAGGACCGGACCCGGGTGCGGGTGCGCTTCATCGGCTACACCAACAACGACCGGCTCGACCGGCGCACGGCGCTGGCCTATGGCGATGACATCGGCCTGTCCACCGCGCGGGCGCGCACGGTGAGCGAGACGATCCGCCAGGCCATGGGGCTGAGCGCGGCGCAGGTCGAGTTCGAAGGGCGGGGCTATGTGCAGTCCGCCGACGTGGTCAACACCGGCTTCACCGAGGCCGAGGTCTCGCGGGTCGAGGCCCAGGTGGTCTACGACGAGCTCGCGGCCCTCGATGGCCAGGAGGGCCTGGACATCACCCGCCTGACGCGCGATGTCGAGCTGCTCAATCCCTATGCGCTCAACCTCATGCGCATCACGGTGGATGGCCGGCCGCTGGACGACCCGGGCAAGAACGTCTCCGATGTGGCGCGCTGCACCGATGTGGCCCTGGGGAAGGCCAGCATCCAGTTCAAGTACGACAACCTGAACATGAAGCCGCGTCTGAACGTCACGGCCTGGCCGCGCGCGATCCGCTACCGCGACGACCCGGCCACCGATGCCCGTGACGACCAGGTGGATTTCCGCGCCTACTCGAACTTCCCCGCCTTCATCGCGTCCTCCGAGGTCCGGATCTTCGAGCGCGAGCAATCCGTGCGCGACGAACCGCTGGCCATCGTGCCGCTGGACCCGGAAGGCCGCGGCCGCTGGCACGCGGACCTGCCCGACCACGCGGCGCCCGGCCGCGAGCTGCTGTATGTGCTGCGCGTCTACAACCCCCAGGGGGCGTTCAGCGAGACCGCGCCCCAGCCCTTGTGGGTGCAGGACCAGCCCGCCACCGAGCTGAAGGCGCAGGAGATCGAGCGCGAGCTGCTCGCCGGCTACGGCGAAAACCGGCTCGCGGTGGACAACATCCCGCTGCACGGCGGCACCGTCCGGGTCCAGGGCGCGAACATCCCGCCGGGCCATCGCCTGGCGGTGGCCGGCCGCGCCGTTCCGGTGACGGAGCAGGGGGCCTTCGTCGTCGAGGAGATCCTGCCGCCGGGCCTGCACACGGTGGAGGTCTCGGTGCTGGACGCGGCAGGCAACGGCGAGCTCTATCTGCGCGACCTGGCGCTCCAGCAGCAGGACTGGTGCTATGTCGGCATGGCCGACTTCACGGCGGCCACCACGGTGACGCGCGGGCCGGCC
>JAYNNS010000065.1:0-11484 GCA_038112835.1 Curvibacter sp.
GAGGCCGCGGGCTATGTGCTGACCTGCTGCGGCGTGCCCCAGAGTGATGTGGTGCTCGAGTCGCGCCAGGTCACCGAGGCCGGGGCCTTCCCGATCCGCAAGATGCCGGTGCGCGTGAACGAGATGACACGGCTTTCGTCCGACGTGATGCGCCTGGTGCTGCAGCTGCCGGCCAACGACAACTTCCAGTTCCATGCCGGCCAGTACGTGGAGTTCCTGCTGCGCGACGGCGCGCGCCGCAGCTACTCCATGGCCAATGCGCCGCATGCGCGCGCCGGCAATCCCACGGCTAATCCGCCCGTGGGCGCCACCATGGAGCTGCACATCCGCCACATGCCCGGCGGCAAGTTCACCGACCATGTGTTCAGCGCCATGAAGGAGAAGGAGATCCTGCGCATCGAGGGGCCTTATGGCAGCTTCTTCCTGCGCGAGGACAGCGACAAGCCCCTGGTGCTGCTGGCCTCGGGCACGGGCTTTGCGCCCATCAAGGCCCTGATCGAGCAGATGCAGCACAAGAACATCACGCGGCCCGCCACGCTGTACTGGGGTGGCCGCCGGCCCGGCGACCTGTACCTGAACGACTGGGTGCAGCAGAAACTGGCCGAGATGCCCCAGCTGAAGTACGTGCCCGTGATCTCCGACGCCCTGCCCGAGGACGGCTGGACCGGCCGCACGGGCTTCGTGCACCAAGCCGTGCTGCAGGACCTTCCTGACCTTTCGGGCCACCAGGTCTACGCCTGCGGCGCTCCCATCGTGGTCGAGTCGGCCCGGCGCGATTACGTCCAGGCCGGCCTGCCCGAGGAGGAGTTCTATGCCGACGCCTTCACCAGCGAGGCGGACAAGCTCGGCGCTTGAGCGCCGAGCTTGCGGTGAAGACTAACTTTGCGCAGCAAAGTGAAGCTGCGTGAGCAGCGGGGCGGAACCACACACCCCACGTGAGCGGCGCTGGCTGACTGTGCGTGGCAAATTTCAGACACGCCAGCGCCGTACCGGAGCCACAAGCTCCTCGATGTGCCGTGCAGGCACATATCCGTAGAGCGCTCTGCTCGCATCGTCGCAAAACCTGCACAATGGCGCCATGATGAAACGCCGCCTGCTCCCCTTGCTCGTCCTGGCTGCGCTGGCTCTGGCCGGCGGTCCGGCCCTCTCGCAGCCCAAGCCCATCCGCCTGATCGTGCCCTATGCGGCAGGTGGCCCCATCGATGTCACGGCGCGTGCGCTGGCCGAGCGCGTCAAGGACACGCTGGGTCCGGTCATCGTCGAGAACCGCGCCGGCGCCGGGGGCAACATCGGTGCCGACCTCGTGGCCAAGGCGGCGCCCGATGGCCTGACCCTCGGCATCGCGGCCACGGCCACGCACGCCGTCAATCCCTGGCTCTACAGCCGGATGCCCTACCGGGCCGACACGGATTTCGCGCCCATCACGCAGATGCTGCGCGTGCCCAATGTGCTGGTCATCAACGCCGAGACCGCGCAGCGCCTGGGCATCCAGAGCCTGCAGGACCTGATCGCCTACGCGAAAGCCCACCCGGGCAAGCTCAACTATGGCAGCGGTGGCAACGGCAGTGCCGGCCACCTGGCGGGCGAGCTCTTCAAGTCGCAGGCCGGCATCTACGCCGTGCACATCCCCTACAACGGCGGCAACCCGGCGCAGCTGGCCCTGCTCAGTGGCCAGGTGGATTTCAACTTCGACAACCTGGCCACGGCCGCGGCCAATATCCGGGGCGGCAAGCTCAAGGCCCTGGCCGTGACCACGCTCCAGCGCAGCCCGGCCCTGCCGCAGGTGCCGGCCGTGGCCGAGACCCTGCCGGGCTTTGCGGTGGACACCTGGTGGGGGCTGGTCGCGCCCGCGGGCACGCCCCGGGAAGTGCTGGCACGCCTGAACCAGGCGTTCGTGGTCGCGCTGCAGGCGCCCGAGACGCAGACGCGCTTCGCCGCCCTGATGGCCGAGCCCGTGCCGACCACGCCCGAGGTCTTCGGCGCCTTCATGAAGGCCGAACTCGCCAAGTACGAGAAAGTCGTCAAGGCCTCGGGCGCGAAAGTGGACTGAGTCGGTCTGGCCTCAGAGCCGGTTCGAGACCTCGATGAGGTTGAGGTCCGGGTCGCGGAAATAGACCGAGAGGATGGGTCCTTGCGCGCCGGTGCGCTGCACCGGGCCCTCGGTCACGCCGACGCCGCAGGCGGCCAGGTGGGCCTGCACCTGGGCCAGCGGCACGCTGGTGAGAAAGCACAGATCGGCCGAGCCCGGCGTGGGGCGTTGCGCCTTGGGCTCGAACTCGCGCCCGCTCGGGTGCAGATTGATTTTCTGCACACCGAAGGCCAGGGCCTTGCGACCCTGCCCGAAGGTGACCACGTCCATGCCCAGCACCCGGTTGTAGAAGGCGCAGCTGGCCTCCACGTCGGCCACCGTCAGCACCAGATGGTCCAGGCTGTCGATCTGCATGCCTCAGAACTCCAGGCTGTCGGCGATGGCCTTGATGCCGGCGCGCGCGCAGGCCTCGTCGGCCTCGCCGCCCGGGGCGCCCGAGACGCCGATCGCCCCGAGCAGGCTGCCGCCGGCCTCGATGGGCAGGCCGCCTCCGGCCGCGATCACGCGCGGCACTTCCCGGATGCCGCTCATGGGGCGGCCGGCCTGGGTCTCCTTGCCGAATTCCAGCGTCGAGTTCTTGAAGCTCGCTGCCGTCCAGGCCTTGTCGGTGGCCACGCCGGGCGTGTGGGCGCCGGCGTAGCGGTCGCGCAGCAGCACCTGCAGCACGCCGCTGCGATCCACCACGGCAATAGCCGTCTGGTAGCCCTGCTTGCGGCAGGATTCGAGCGCAGCACGCGCGGCCTGCAGGGCGGCTTCCGGGGTCAGCGATTGGGTCTGGAACACGGCGTCCTGGGCATGGGCGGCGGTGCCGAGGGCCAGGGCGAACAGGGCAGGGAGAAGGCGTTTCATGGGAGCGTCCTCGCGATCAATGGAAAAATGCCATCGTATACCGTTTGGGGTATGAGATGCCGCGCGGGCGGCGTCCTCATTCGCCCAGGTAGGCGGCGCGCACGGCCGGGTCGTGCAGCAGTTGCTGCGCGGGGCCGTCGAGCGTGATCAGGCCGGATTCCATGACGTAGCCGCGGTCGGCGATGGAGAGCGCCCGGCTGGCGTTCTGTTCCACCAGCAGCACCGTGGTGCCCTGGCTGTGCACCTCGCGCACGACCTCGAAGATCTTGTCGACCATGATGGGGCTCAGGCCCATGGACGGTTCGTCCAGCAGCAACAGCTGCGGCCGGCTCATCAGCGCGCGGCCCATGGCCAGCATCTGCTGCTCGCCGCCGCTGAGCGTGCCGGCCAGCTGGGCCTGGCGCTCCTTGAGGCGCGGGAACAGGGTGTAGGCGCGGTCCAGGTCGGCGGCGATGCCGTCGGCATCGTTGCGCACGAAGGCGCCCATGAGCAGGTTCTCGTGGATGCTCATGCGCGTGAAGACGCCCCGGCCCTCGGGTACCATGGCCAGGCCCTGACGCACCAGGTCCCAGGGGCCCTGGCCGCGCAGGGTCTTGCCCAGGTAGTGCACGCTGCCGCTGCTGGGCAGGCTGCCCGTGACGGCCTTCATGGTGCTGGTCTTGCCCGCGCCGTTGGAGCCGATCAGGCAGACGAGTTCGCCACGGCGCACCTCGAAGTCCACGCCCTTGACGGCCTGGATGCCGCCGTAGGACACCTTGAGGCCGCTGACCTGCAGCAGCACGTCCTGGCTGGTTTCGCTCATGATGCCGTGGCCTCCGCGGCTGTCTTCGCGCCGCCGTGGCCCAGGTAGGCCTCGATGACCTTCTCGTTCTTCTGCACCTCGGCCGGCGTGCCCTCGGCGATCTGGCGGCCGTAGTCGAGCACAGTGACGCGGTCGCACAGGCCCATGACGAGCTTGACGTCGTGTTCGATCAGCAGCACGGTGATGCCGTCGGCACGGATGCGCTCGATCAGCGCGCGCAGCTCGACCTTCTCGGTGGCATTCATGCCGGCCGCGGGTTCGTCCAGCGCCAGCAGCTGGGGCTCGGTGGCCAGGGCGCGCGCGATCTCCAGGCGGCGCTGGTCGCCGTAGCTCAGGGTGCGTGCCTTGTAGTCGCCCAGGTGGCCGATGCCCACGTAGTCGAGCAGTTCATTGGCGCGGCGGGTGATGTGCGCTTCCTCGTGCTCGAAACCGCGGGTGCGGAAGATGGCGCCCAGCAGGCCCGAGGCCGAGCGGATGTGCCGGCCCACCATCACGTTTTCCAGTGCCGTCATGTCGGCGAACAGCCGGATGTTCTGGAAGGTGCGCGCGATGCCGGTGCGTGCGACCTCGTGCACCGCGGTCGGCTGGTAGGCCACGCCGGCCAGCTCGAACTTGCCGCTGTCCGGCGTGTACAGGCCGGTGATGACATTGAAGAAGGTGGTCTTGCCCGCGCCGTTGGGGCCGATCAGGCCGTAGACCTGGCCGCGCTGGATGCGCAGGTGCACGTCGTTGAGCGCCTGCAGGCCGCCGAAGCGCTTGGAGACGCCGCTGACGTGCAGCAGGGTGTCGGCCTGTGCGCTCATGCCGGACCTCCCTTCTTGCGCAGTGCCTTGCCATGTTCGGGCGAGGGCCAGAGGCCGCGCGGGCGCAGCAGCATGACGACGATCATGGCCAGCGCGATCAGCAGCTGGCGCAGAATGGAGGCGTCGAGCCGCCCGTCGGTCAGGGCCTGCAGCGGGCCGGCGACATAGCGCAGTACCTCGGGCAGGGCCGCCAGCAGCACCGCGCCCAGGATCACGCCGGGCAGGTGGCCGATGCCGCCGAGCACCACCATGGCCACGATCATCACGGACTCCATGAGGCTGAAGGACTCCGGCGAGATGAAGCCCTGGAAGGCCGCGAACATGGAGCCGGCCACGCCGCCGAAGGTGGCGCCCATGCCGAAGGCCAGCAGCTTCATGTTGCGCGTGTTGATGCCCATGGCCTTGGCGGCGATCTCGTCCTCGCGGATGGCCATCCAGGCGCGGCCGATGCGCGAGAACTCCAGCCGGTGGCAGATGATCACGCTCACCACCACCAGCGCGAGGAAGAGGTAGTAGTACATCGTGACCGGGGCCACGTCGAAGCCGAAGACATGGAGCTTCTTGCCCAGGTCGAAGCCGAAGAACTTGATCGAGTCGATCTGGCCGATGCCCTTGGGGCCGTTGGTGATGTTGACCGGGTGGTCGAGGTTGTTCAGGAAGACGCGGATGATCTCGCCGAAGCCCAGGGTCACGATGGCCAGGTAATCGCCGCGCAGGCGCAACGTGGGCGCGCCCAGCAGGATGCCCAGCACCCCGGCCAGCAGCACCGCCAGCGGGATCACGACCCACAGCGGTGTGTGCAGGCCGTTGGGGAAGAGGGCGGCGAAGGCCGGGAAGTGGTCGCTCAGGTGCGGCGAGGCCATGAGGCCGAACATGTAGGCCCCGATGGCGAAGAAGGCCACGAAGCCCAGGTCCAGCAGGCCGGCGTAGCCGACCACGATGTTCAGGCCCAGCGCCAGCAGCACGAAGAGCAGGGCCATGTCCAGGATGCGCACCCAGGCATTGCCGTAGCCCTGCAGGATGAGCGGCAGCACCAGCAGGCCGATGGCGGCCAGCACGATGGCGATCAGGCGGTGACGGGAGTTCATCTTCATGCGCGGAACCTCAGGCGCGGTCGGCCACGCGTTCGCCCAGCAGGCCCGAGGGGCGCAGCGTGAGCACGGCGATCAGCACGATGAAAGCGAAGATGTCGGTGTAGTGGCTGCCCAGCAGGCCGCCCGTGAGGTCGCCGATGTAGCCGGCGCCGATGGATTCAATCAGCCCGAGCAGGATGCCGCCGACCACGGCGCCGGCCAGGTTGCCGATGCCGCCGAAGACCGCGGCCGTGAAGGCCTTGAGCCCGGGCAGGAAGCCCATGCTGTGCTGCACCGTGCCGTAGTTGCTGGCCCACATGACGCCGGCAATCGCGGCCAGCACGGCGCCGATGATGAAGGTGGCCGAGATCACGCGGTCGGGCCGCACGCCCATGAGGGCGGCCACGCGCGGGTTCTCGGCCGTGGCGCGCATGGCGCGGCCCAGCTTGGTGGCATGCACCAGCCACATCAACACGGCCAGGGTCACCACCGTGACGACCAGGATCATGATCTGCGTGGGCGTGATGCTGGCACCGCCCACGGGGATGGGCGTGCTGGGCAGCAGCGTGGGATAGGACTTGTAGTTGGGCTTCCAGATGATCATGGCCAGCGTCTGCAGCAGGATGGACATGCCGATGGCCGTGATCAGGGGCGCGAGGCGCGGGCTGTTGCGCAGCGGCCGGTAGGCCACCTTCTCGATGCTGTAGTTCAGTGCCGCGGCCACCATGCAGGCCACGAGCAGGGCCACGATGAGCACCAGCCAGGGCGGCAGCAGGGGCTGGATCAGGCCGATGACCGTCCAGCTCACGAGCGCCCCGACCATCAGCACCTCGCCGTGGGCGAAGTTGATCATGCCGATGATGCCGTAGACCATGGTGTAGCCCAGGGCGACCAGGGCGTACATGCTGCCCAGCACCAGGCCGTTGATGATCTGTTGGAGGAAGATGTCCATGTATCCCCTGACGCAATGTTGATGCCATCTGCGGCAGGTCCCGCAAGCTAGGTCCGACTCTTTTCGTTCAGCGCGCGCAGTGTACGCAGCTTTTCGGCGATTTTGATCTCCAGCCCGCGCTCCACGGGTCGGTAGAAACCCGGCTCGGCCATGCCCTCGGGCAGGTAGCGCTCACCGGCCGCGAATGCCCCTTCCTCGTCATGGGCATAGCGGTAGTTCTTGCCGTAGTCCAGCTCCTTCATGAGCTGGGTCGGTGCATTGCGCAGGTGCAGGGGCACCGGGCGGGTGCCGTCCTTCTTCACGAAGGCGCGCGCCTCGTTGTAGGCCTTGTAGACGGCGTTGCTCTTGGGCGCGATGGCCAGATAGACCACGCATTCGGCCAGGGCCAGTTCGCCTTCGGGTGAGCCCAGGCGCTCGTAGACCTCGGCCGCATCCAGCGCCAGGCGCAGGGCGCGCGGATCGGCCAGGCCGATGTCCTCGCTCGCCATGCGGATCAGCCGGCGTGCCATGTAGCGCGGGTCGGCGCCCCCGTCGAGCATGCGCACGAACCAGTAGAGCGAGGCATCGGCGTCGCTGCCGCGCACCGACTTGTGCAGCGCGCTGATGGTGTCGTAGAACTGCTCGCCGCCCTTGTCGTAGCGGCGCATGCGCTCGCCCAGCACCTTGAGCAGCCAGGCGTCCGTGATGCGCTCCTGCCTCTGCTGCGTGGCTGCCACGGCCAGGGTTTCGAGCGTGTTGAGCAGGCGCCGCGCGTCGCCATCGGCATAGGCGATGAGCCGCTCGCGCGCGTCATCGTCCAGGGGCGGAACCGCATCAATATCAAGCGCACGCTGCACGATCTGCTTCAGGTCTTCCTCGGTCAGCGACTGCAGCACATAGACCGCGGCGCGCGAGAGCAGGGCCGAGTTGACCTCGAAGGAGGGGTTCTCGGTGGTGGCGCCGATGAAGGTGAAGAGCCCGCTCTCCACATGCGGCAGGAAGGCGTCCTGCTGGCTCTTGTTGAAGCGGTGCACCTCGTCGACGAAGACGATGGTGCGTTTGCCCTGGCCCAGCGCCACCTGCGCCCGCTCCACCGCCTCGCGGATATCCTTCACGCCGCCCAGCACCGCGCTGATGCTGATGAACTGCGCGCCGAAGGCATCGGCCATGAGCCGCGCGATCGTGGTCTTGCCCGTGCCCGGCGGTCCCCAGAGGATGCAGCTGTGGGGCTGGCCCGATTCGAAGGCGATGCGCAGGGGCATGCCTGCGCCCAGCAGCTGCTGCTGGCCGATCACTTCGCCCAGGGTTTTCGGGCGCAGGCGTTCGGGCAGGGGCTGGTGCGGGGGGGCAGGCTCGCGGGACATGGCGGGGATTCTATGGCGTGCCCCAGCTGGGCATGCCCGCAAGGCAGCCGGCGCAAAAGAAAAGCCCGCAGCACGGCGGGCCCGCGCGAGCCGTCCGGCAGGACGATTCAGAACACGTCCACCGACCCGGTTCGCGCCACCTCCCCGAACAGGCCCTTGCGGACCAGCTCGGGATGGCTGCAGACCTTGTTGCGGCCGTTGCGCTGCGCGTAGTCGATGGCCTGCTCGGTGCGCTCCAGCGCGGTGCTGGGGGAGTCGTCGGCCAGCACACGGGTGAAGCCGGCGCTGATGGTCACGCGGCCCACTTGGGGAAAGTTGTATTTCTCCACGTTGGTGCGCAGGCGCTCGAAGGCGCCCAGGGCCAGCGCCTCCTCGGGGCAGTGGAAGAGCACGGCGAACTGCTCGCCACCGAAGCGGTAGAGGCGGTCGTGCGCGCGGAAGGTGCTGCCCATGATGCGCGCCAGCAGCAGCGTCACCTCTTCCATGATGAGGTGGCCGTGCTTGTCGCTGAGCAGGTGGAAGTTGTCGATGCAGATGCTGCCGAGCCAGTAGTTGGGCGGCACGCGGTGGCGCCGCTCCTTGCCGGGCGCGGGCGCGCTCCTGCTGTCTTCCAGGATGCCGTCGAGTTCCTCCAGCACCGCGCTGTAGAAGGTGTCGTCCAGGGACTTGCGGTTGAGCAGGCCGGTCAGCGCGTCACGGTCGCTGTAGGCCAGCAGTGTGTACATGTTGCGGTAGATGTGGTGCAGCTGTTCGATCGTCTGCAGCTCGGCCGGTGGCAGCATGCCCCCGGCGTGGATCTCGATCACGCCCTGTTCCTCGTCGGCCCGCGCGTCGTTGAACAGGGGCAAGTAGTAGATGCGTGGCCCTTCGGGACCGGCCCAGGTCACCTCGATCACCTGGCGCCCGTTGAGGCTGCGCAGCCGGTCGTAGGACTCCTCCAGCCGGGGCAGGTTCTGGAAATCGGCATGCAGCGGGTCCATCACCTTGCCGCCGCCACGCGCGTCCAGCGAGACGATGTCCAGCCAGCGCTTCTCCTGCTCCTCGGCGATGACGCGGGAGACCACGACACGCTGGATCGGCACCAGGTCGATCAGGGCCTTGGCCAGGGTCAGTTCCAGCTGGGCGCGGTCGCGGTGGTCGGTGAGCTTGATCAGGTGTTCGGTCAGGGTGGCCATGGTGCGGGAGGCAGGCGCGGTGGGGTGCTGGCCATATTAGCCTTTTGCCGCAGCGTCGTCATCCCCCGGCCGGTCCCGCAGGCGCGGGCAGCCCTCAGTCCCGGGCGGCTTGCCGCCAGGCTTCCAGCGCGCCGGCGCCGTCCTCGCGCTGCTCGGCCAGCCCGGCCAGCGCGGCCCAGGCGCGCCGGCGCAGGGTCTCGTCCTTGAGCTGGGTCAGCGCCTGGCGCAGCAGCTGCTGGGCCTTGCCCCAGAGCTGCAGGTGCATGCAGGCCACGCCGGCCAGGTACTGCAGCAGGGGTTCGCGCGGATTGCCCAGCTGGGCCGCCTCGATGCGTGCCAGCCAGGCGGCGTCGGGTTGGCCCGGTGTCTGGCGAAAGCCGCGTTCCAGCAGCAGCACCAAGCGCAGGCGCAGCTCCTGCGGCAGCGTCGAGGCCGGACGCACCAGCTGCTCCCAGACCGGCAGCAGCCACTGCTGCACCAGGGCGAAATCCCCGCCGATGGCCAGCATGTGCTCGCCGGCGTGCAAGGCCACATCGGGCATGTTGCGCTCGGCGGCGTCGAGCTGGTCCCAGACCTTGCGCAGCTGGGCCGGCTCGTGCGTGCTGCGCAGCAGCTCGGTGGCCAGGCCACGCACGAGGCTGCGCGCGGCGGATTCGGAGAAGGCGCGGTGCTTGCCCAGCAGGCGCACGGTCTCCAGCGCGGCGCGGAACTGACCGGCCAGGCGCGTGACCTTGAGCCGCAGGCGCAGCGCCAGCGTGCGGCGCGCCACGCCCTGGGGCAGTTCGTCCAGGCGCTGCAGCGCGGCCTGCACATCGCGGTCGTCGAAGGCCCAGCGCGCCACGCGCAGCTGCACGCCCTCGCGCACTTCCTGCGATTCGCGGCCCTTGGCCCGGGTCAGCTCCAGGGCCAGCCGGGCATGCTCGTCGCGGCCCACGCGGTCCTGCAGGGCGTGTGCGCATTCGGCGGCCAGCAGATGGGCCAGGGCCATGAGGCGCGTGCCGTGCGGCAGGGCCTGTTCGCCGCGCGCCAGCGCCTCGGTCTGCACCACCACGTTCTCGGCGGCCTTGCGCGCGCGGATGAAGCGGCCGGCCGTCAGGTGCGACATGGCGTCGAGCAGACCCTGCAGCTGCAGGCGCTCCTGGTGCCGCCGGCGCCAGCGCTGGGCTTCGCCCGGCAGGCCGAGCAGGATGGACAGGCCGCGCAGGGCGGCGTACAGCAGCACGAAGGCCGCGAACAGGGTGAGCAGCACCAGGTTGAGCGAGAGGTCGACCCGGTACGGAGGCCAGAACAGCGTGACCGTGCCCTGGTTGTGGCCGGCGAACAGGGCCACGCCCGCAGCCAGGGCGAAGAGGGCGAGGAACCAGAGCAGGTTGCGCATGCGAAGCGGCTTCTCGTGCTCAGCGGCCGGGTGCCACGGCGGCCAGCGCGGCCAGGGTCTCGTCCGCGCGCGGCAGCTCCAGGCTCTGCAGCTGCGCGCGGGTCTGCTGCAGCAGTTCCGCGGCGGTACGCGTGCGGCGCGCGTTGGCGTCGAAATACTTGCCCAGCGTGGCGGCCGCCTTCTGCAGGTCGGCGCGCGCGGCCTCGGGCTGGCGCGCCAGCAGGCCCAGGCGCGCGTTGAGCAGCAGCAGCTTGTAGTTCTCGCGCACGAAGAAGGATTGCTCGGGCGTCAGCAGCACGGCCTCCGGGCTGTCGATGCGGCTCACGCGTACGAGGCCGCGCAGCTCGTCCAGTACCAGCTGCTGCGTGCGTTGCCACCAGGCCTGCAGGGGGTGGTCGCTGCGCGGGGCGGGCGCGGGGGCGGCGGCGGGGGCCGTGCCGACCGCGTTGGCCAGCGGCAGCTCGTCGGCCAGGCGCACCAGCTCGTCCAGCCGGGCCAGCAGGGTCGGCGTGTCCACCACCGGGGTGGACTTGATGCGCGCCAGGTCGCGCGCCAGCGCGCGCTGCACCGGCGCCAGCCGGGCCTGCGGGGCGCGCTGCACGCGTTGCTCGGCGGTACGCAGCGCGGCCAGCAGCGGCTCCATGCTGCCGGTGAGCTGGGCCTGCTGCTGGGCCAGGCGAATGGCGGATTCGAGGTCGACCACCAGGTTCTCGTCGCGCGTGCGCGAGAGACTCTGCATCAGCTCCTCCAGCTGGCTGCGCTGCAGCGCCACCTCACCCAGCCGCGCCTCCAGCACGGCCTGGCGGGCCGTCAGCGTGCGTTCCTGCTCCTGGGTCTGGCGGACCAGGGTGCGCGCTTCGGCGGCCGTGGCCGTGGCCTCGGCGGTCTGGCGCGTGAGCTGGTCCTGCAGGGTGGACAGTCGCTCCCACAGCAGGGCGCTGACCAGCAGGGCCAGCACCGCCAGGGCGCCCAGGCCCAGCACGACCCGCGACGGGCGGGCCGGTGGGGCCACCGGGGTGC
>JAYNNS010000066.1:0-8349 GCA_038112835.1 Curvibacter sp.
GGCCAGCAGCCTCAAGGGCCAGGCGCAGGAGCTGGTGCAGGCCGTGGCCGTGTTCCGCCTCCAGGCCCAGGCCGTTTCTGCAGCACCCGCGCCACGACTGGCGCCCGTGGTGTCTGCCGCGTCATCGGCCAAGCCGTCGGCGGCTGTTGCGCCCCGCACGCTGGCCGGCGCCAGTGCCCCGCTTGCGCCCAAGGCCGTTCCCTCTGCGCCTGCGAACAAACCTGCACCGGCCTCCCGGCCGGTGGACGATGGCGACTGGGAAAGCTTCTGAGCCGGGACGGACTCCTGAAAAAGGCACCTGCGGGTGCTTTTTTTCATGACATGGAGGCTGCAGCTTGTATGCTCCGCGCCCAGGAGCACCACACCGATCATGAACAACACACTCGACCGCAGCGCCCGGGGCGTCTATCTCATCGCTGTCACCCCCTTCACCGACAGCGGCACGCTGGACCTGGCCAGTACCGACCGCATGGTCGATTTCTGCCTCGACAAAGGCGTGACCGGCCTGACCGTGCTGGGCATCATGGGCGAGGCGCCCAAGCTCACCATGGAGGAGTCGCGTACCTTCGTGAAGCAGGTGCTGTCACGCGTCAATGGCCGAGTGCCCGTGGTCGTGGGCGCTTCGGCGCCGGGTTTCGCGCCCATGAAGGAGCTCACGCAGAGCGTGATGGCCCTGGGCGCAGCCGGCGTCATGGTGGCGCCGCCGTCCACCGTGCGCACCGACGACCAGATCAGCGCCTACGTCGACATGGTCAACGAGACCCTGGGCCCTGATGTGCCCTGGGTGCTGCAGGACCATCCCGTGGCCACCGGCGTACAGATGTCCACGGGGGTCATCCTGAAGATCCTGAAGAACTCGCCGAACTGCGTGATGCTCAAGCACGAGGATTGCCCGGGTCTGGCCAAGCTCAGCGCCATCCGTGCCGCCAGCGACAGGGGGGAGCTGCAACGCATCTCCATCCTGACCGGCAACGGCGGCGGTCTGTTCCTGCCCGAGGAGCTGACGCGCGGTGCCGATGGCGCGATGACGGGCTTTGCCTACCCCGAGATGATGGTGGACGTGTGCGCCGCCCATGCACGCGGCGACGTCGAGCGTGCGCACGACCTCTTCGATGCCTACCTGCCGCTGGCGCGCTATGAGCAGCAAGCCAACATCGGCCTGGCCGTGCGCAAGCACCTGCTGATGAAGCGCGGCGTCATCGCCAGCGAGGCGGTGCGCAAGCCGGGTCCGAAACTGTCGGCACAGGACCTGGCCGACATCGAACGCCTGACACGCCGACAGACGCAGCATCTGGCCGAGCTGGGCTAGGAGTGCTCTTGTCCAGGACAGAGGTGCTCTGTCCTGGTGCCTTCCCTGCTGTCGAGGCCGCGCATGCGCCATGGCGGTGCATGGCGCTGGATCAGGCGCGTCGCAGGAGCGCGACGTCAGCACATCTCCTTGCGATGGCGGGCAAATTCCCTTGTGGCGCCCGAGTGGCCCCGTCAATAATGGCCCAGTGCCCGGTACTGGCGCGGGAGGTCATGGACGGGGCATCAGGACCCTGGACAGGCGGCACGCACGTGCGCAGAGGGCTGCCAGCACTCGCAAGAGGTCAGAGATGAAGATCAGTGTACGGTTGCCGCTCACGATGGCGGTGCTCATCGGCCTGCTGCTGGCCGCGAGTTTTTTCGGCATCCACCGTCTGCAGCGTGCGCTGCAGGTCTTCGAGGTGCAGGTCACCGCGGCCCACCAGCATGAGCGCCTGTCGGCGGCCATGCTGAGCACCTTCAAGACCCAGGTGCAGGAGTGGAAGAACGTGCTGCTGCGTGGTGCGGACGAAAAGCAGCTCGAGCGCTTCTGGGGCAGCTTCAGCAAGACCGAGCAGGAGGTGGCCCGGCTCGGACGCGAGCTGCTTGCCGGTCTGCCCGCCGGCAAGGCGCGGGGCCTGGTCGAGGAATTCCTGCAGGAGCACGAGAAGATGGGCACGGGTTACCGGCGTGGCCTGGAGGCCTTCAAGTCCGCGGGGTTCGACCATCGGGCGGGCGACAAGGCCGTCAGCGGCATGGATCGCGCGCCGGCGCGCCTGCTCGACGAGGCCAGCAAGCAGATTGCCGACGATGCCCAGGCGATCGCCACCGGGGCCCGGATGCAGAGCGAGCAGGCCGTGGTCGTGAGCCTCGTACTGGTGCTGCTGGTCTGCGCCATCAGCGTGGGCCTGCTGGTCTGGCTCACGCGTTCCCTGGTGCGCCCCATCGCGCAGGCCGTGGCCCATACCTAGGAGATCGCCCGCGGCAATCTGGCGCTGGCGATCGAGGCCCGCGGCCGTGACGAGCTGGCCGATCTGCTGCGCTCGCTCGAAACCATGCGCATCGCCCTGGTCGATGTGGTGACGCGCGTGCGGCAGAGCTCCGATTCCGTCTCCACCGCCAGTGCCGAGATCGCTCAGGGCAATCAGGATCTTTCGGCACGCACGGAGAGCCAGGCCAGTGCGCTGCAGCAGACGGCCGCCAGCATGGAGGAACTCTCTTCCACCGTGCGCCAGAATACCGACAACGCCCGCCAGGCCGATCAGCTGGCGCAGCAAGCCAGCACGGTGGTTGTGCAGGGTGGACAGACGGTGGGGCAGGTGGTGGACACCATGAAAGGCATCCACGACAGCTCGCACCGTATCGCCGACATCATCGGCGTGATCGACGGCATCGCCTTCCAGACCAATATCCTGGCGCTCAACGCCGCGGTGGAGGCCGCGCGCGCGGGTGAACAGGGTCGAGGCTTTGCCGTGGTGGCTGGCGAGGTGCGCAACCTGGCCAGCCGTTCGGCCGAAGCCGCCCGGGAGATCAAGGCCCTGATCGGCGAGAGCGTGCAGCGGGTGCAGCAGGGCAGCCTGCAGGTCGGACAGGCGGGTGAAACCATGCAGGCAGCGGTGGCCAGCATCCGGCGCGTAACCGACATCATGGGCGAGATCAGTGCGGCCAGCAGCGAGCAGCGCGCGGGCGTCTCGCAGATCGGCGAGGCCGTGATGCAGATGGACCAGGCCACGCAGCAGAATGCGGCGCTGGTGGAGCGGATGGCCGCGGCGGCCAGCAGCCTCCGGGCCCAGGCGCAACAGCTGGTGGAGGCGGTGTCGGTGTTCCGTCTCTCGGCGGAGCCGGGGGCCGGCTACCGCTTGCTCGGCCGGAGCTGATCTCCTCGGCTCAGAGTTTTTTCACCAGCACCTGGGACTTGCGGTCCCAGTTGTACTTGCGCTTACGCGCCTCGGGCAGCCAGTCCGGGTCCACGTTCTGGAAACCGCGCTTGAGGAACCAGTGCATGGTGCGCGTGGTCAGCACGAAGATGCTGTCCACGCCCATGGACCGGGCGCGCTGCTCGATGCGCTTCAAGACCTTCTCGCCGTCGCCCTGGCCCTGCGATTCGGGCGAGACCGTGAGGGCGGCCATCTCGGCGGTCTTGGCCTCGGGGTAGGGGTAGAGCGCCGCGCAGGCGAAGATCACGCCGTCGTGCTCGACGATGGTGTAGTTGCCGATGTCGCGCTCGATCTCGGTGCGGCTGCGCTTGACCAGGGTGCCGTCCTTCTCGAAAGGCTCGATCAGCTGCAGGATGCCGCCCACGTCGTCGGCCGTGGCCTCACGCAGTTCCTCGAGCTTTTCATCCACCACCATGGTGCCGATGCCGTCGTGCACATAGATCTCCAGCAGCAGCGCACCGTCCACCGCGAAGGGGATGATGTGGCTGCGTTCCACGCCGGCCTTGCAGGCCTTGACGCAGTGCTGCAGGTAGAAGGCCGTGTCCGTGGGCAGGGCGGCGGAGGGCAGGGTGGCCAGCATCTTCTCGGCGGCGGCCAGCGGCAGCTCGGTGTCGATGGGGTTGTCCTCGCTTTCGGGCCGGGTCGGGTCGATGCGGATGCCCGGGATCTCGGTCACGAAGATCAGCTTGTCGGCGTGCAGGGCCGTGGCCACCGAGGTCGCCACCTCTTCCATGGTCAGGTTGAAGGCCTCGCCCGTGGGCGAGAAGCCGAAGGGCGAGAGCAGCACCATGGCGCCCATGTCCAGCGTGCGGTTGATACCCGCCACGTCCACCTTGCGCACCAGGCCCGAGTGCTGGAAATCCACGCCGTCGACGATGCCCACAGGGCGTGCGGTGATGAAGTTGCCCGAGAGCACGCGCACCGTGGCGCCGGCCATGGGCGTGTTGGGCAGGCCCTGGCTGAAGGCCGCCTCGATCTCGTAGCGCAGCTGGCCCGCGGCCTCCTGAGCGCAGTCCAGCGCCACTTCGTCGGTGATGCGCATGCCGTGCGAGTACTTGGCCTCATGGCCCTTGGCCTTGAGCTGCTCGTTCACCTGGGGACGGAAGCCGTGCACCAGCACGATCTTCACGCCCATGCTCTGGATCAGCGCCAGATCCTGGGCGATGTGCTGCAGCTTGCCGGCCGCGATCGCCTCGCCACACACGCCCACCACGAAGGTCTGGTTGCGGAATTTGTGGATGTAGGGCGCCACCGAGCGGAACCAGGGCACGAAGGTGAAGTTGAAGACGGCGGACATGCGGGGTCGGAAGAAAGGTGCTGGCGGACAGGGATAATCATGGATTGTCCAGTATGTTAGACCCTTGAGTTCCGCTCCCCTGAAAATCGAGTTCCCCGAAGCGCTGCCGGTGTCGGCCAGACGCGACGAGATCATGGCCGCGCTGCAGGCGCACCAGGTCATCATCGTCTGCGGCGAGACGGGCTCCGGCAAGACCACCCAGCTGCCCAAGATCGCGCTGGCCCTGGGGCGCGGCAAGTGCAACTACCCTGCCGGCCAGCGCGGCCGGCTCATCGGCCACACCCAGCCGCGCCGCATCGCCGCTTCCAGCGTGGCCAAGCGCATTGCCGAGGAGCTGCAGACCCCGCTGGGCGAGGTGGTGGGCTACAAGGTGCGCTTCAACGACCGTCTGGGCAAGGACGCCTCCGTCAAGCTCATGACCGACGGCATCCTGCTGGCCGAGACGCAGACCGATTCGCTGCTGCAAGCCTACGACACCCTGATCATCGACGAGGCGCACGAGCGCAGCCTCAACATCGACTTCCTGCTGGGCTACCTCAAGCAGATCCTGCCGCGCCGGCCTGATCTCAAGATCGTCGTCACCTCGGCCACCATTGACGCGGACCGTTTTGCCCAGCATTTTGCGAGTAGCAAGGGCCCGGCGCCGGTCATCATGGTCTCGGGCCGCACCTATCCGGTGGAGCAGCGCTATCGCCCCTACGAGGAGAGTCGTGAGTACGATCTCAACGATGCCATCGCCGAGGCCGTGGACGAGCTCTGGCGCGAGCCGGGGCAGCAGGGCGACATCCTGGTCTTCCTGCCCGGCGAACGCGAGATCCGCGAAGCCGCAGACCACCTGCGCAAGCACCTGAGCCACAAGCCCATCACGCGCAATGCCGAGGTGCTGCCCCTGTTCGCCCGCCTGAGCCAGGCCGAGCAGGATCGCGTCTTCGACGGCCACACGGGCCGGCGCATCGTGCTGGCCACCAACGTGGCCGAGACCTCGCTCACCGTGCCCGGTATCCGCTACGTGATCGACGCCGGAACGGCCCGCGTCAAACGCTACAGTTTCCGTAGCAAGGTGGAACAGCTGCTGGTCGAGCCCGTGAGCCAGGCCGCCGCCAACCAGCGCGCGGGCCGCTGCGGCCGCGTGGCCAACGGCATCTGCATCCGGCTCTATGACGAGAAGGACTTTGCGGGCCGCGAGCGTTTCACCACCCCGGAGATCCTGCGTTCCTCGCTGGCCGGTGTCATCCTGCGCATGAAGTCCCTGCACCTGGGCATGGTGGAGGACTTTCCCTTCCTCGAGGCGCCCTCGGGTCGCGCCATCGCCGACGGCTACCAGCTGCTGACCGAACTCGGCGCCGTGGACGAGAGCAATGAGCTCACACCCATCGGCCGCGAGCTGGCCAAGCTGCCGCTGGACCCGCGCGTGGGCCGCATGATCCTGGAGGCCAAGGCCCGCGGCGCGCTGGACGAGGTGCTCGTCATCGCCAGCGCCTTGAGCGTGCAGGACGTGCGCGACCGCCCCATGGAGGCGCAGGCCCAGGCCGACCAGGCCCACGCCAAGTTCGACGACGAGAAGAGCGAGTTCACGGGCTACCTCAAGCTCTGGAAGTGGATCAACGACGCGCGTGGCGGTCACGGAGAGCACAAGCTCAGCAACCGCCAGTACGAACAGCTGCTGCGCCAGAACTTCGTCAACATCCGCCGCGTGCGCGAATGGCGCGACATCCACAGCCAGCTGCTGACGGTCGTGACCGAACACAAATGGCAGATCAACAGCACGCCGGCTTCTTATGAACAGCTGCACCTGTCCATGCTGGCTGGCCTGCTGGGCAACGTCGGCTGCAAGCTCGAAGAAGAAGCCAGCGCCGGTGAATACCTGGGCGCGCGCGGCATCAAGTTCCACCGCCATCCGGGCGCGCATCTGAGCAAGCGGCCGGGCCGCTGGATCGTGGTGGCTGAACTCGTGGAGACCACGCGTCTGTTCGGCCGCGGCATCGCCGCCATCGAGCCGCAGTGGATCGAGCAGGTGGCCGGTCATCTGCTCAAGAAGCAGCTGCTGGACCCGCACTGGGAGAAGAAAGCCGCCGAGGTGGTGGCGCTGGAGCGCGCCACGCTCTATGGCATCGTGGTCTACAGCGGCCGGCGCGTGAATTACGGCAAGGTGGACCCGGTGGCTGCGCGCGAGATCTTCATACGCGAAGGTCTGGTGGCCGGCGAGTGGGAAACGAAACTGCCTTTCCTCGCCGCCAACCAGAAGCTGATCCGCCAGGTCGAGGAGCTCGAACACAAGTCGCGCCGGCAGGACGTGCTGGTGGACGACGAGCTGATCTACGCCTTCTACGACGCGCAGATCCCGCCCGAGGTGATGAGCGGCCACAGCTTCGAGCGTTGGTACAAGGTGGCCAGCCGCGAGAACCCCAAGCTGCTCTACCTGAGCCGCGAGGAACTGATGCGCCACGAAGCCGCTGGCATCACCAGCGCGGCTTTCCCCAAGATGATCCGCATGGGCGGCGTGGACTGCTCGGCCAGCTACCTGCACGAACCCGGCGATCCGCGCGACGGCATCACCGTGACCGTGCCGCTGTTCGTGCTCAACCAGATCAGCGAGGAGCGCTGCGAGTGGCTGGTACCTGGCATGCTCAAGGACAAGATCCAGGCCTTGCTCAAGAGCCTGCCGCAGCGCCCGCGCAGCCGTTTTGTGCCGCTGCCGGAATCGGCGGCGAAGCTCGCCGACCTGCTGGGCACGGAAGAGGCCTTCGGCCGCGGCGGTCTGACGGATGCGCTGCTCAAGCAGGTGCGCGATATCACCAGCCTGGACGTCAAGCGCGCGGACTTCAAGCTCGACATGCTCAGTCCCCACCTGTTCATGAACTTTCGCGTGGTGGACGAGCACGGTCGCCAGCTGGGCACGGGCCGCAACCTCGGTGCGCTCAAGGCCGAGCTGGGTGCCCAGGCGCGCGGTGCCTTCCAGGCCCTGGCCGGGCTCAAGCTCGCGCCGCAGGCCGCTGCACCGGCACCCGCCAAGGCAGAGGCGGCGCCGCAGAAGGGCGGCAAGCCAGCGCCCGCCGCACCATCGGTACCGGCGGATCAACGCTACACCGCCTGGACCTTCGGCGAATTGCCCGAGCTCATGGAGATCCGCAAGGGGGGGCAGACGCTGATCGGCTTTCCCGCGCTGATCGACCAGAACGACGCCGTGAGCCTCGAGGTCTTTGACGAGCCCGAGGTCGCAGCCGCCAAGCACCGCGGCGGCCTGCGCCGCCTGTTCGCGCTGCAGATCAAGGACGCGCTCAAGTACCTGGAAAAGAACATCCCCGACCTGCAGAAGATGGCTGTGGCCTATATGCCGCTGGGCACAATGGAGGAGTTGCGCGCGCAGATCCTCGACGTGGCCCTGGACCGTGCCTTCCTGCTCGACCCGCTGCCTGCCGACGAATTCGACTTCAAGAAACGGCTGGAGGAGGGGCGAGGGCGCCTGACCCTGATCGCCAACGAGGTCGCGCGTCTGGCGGGCGTGATCCTCACCGAATACGCCACGGCCGCCCGCAAGATCAAGGACACGAAAAACGCGTCCGATACAGTCGCCGACTGCACGCAGCAGCTGCAACGCCTCATGCCCAAGCGCTTCCTCGCCCAGACCCCCTGGCCGCAGCTGCAGCACTACGCGCGCTACCTCAAGGCCATCACCCTGCGCCTGGACAAATACCGCGCCGATCCTGCGCGCGATGCCGCGCGCCTGGCCGAGCTCAGGCCGCAGGAGCAACGCTACTGGCGTCTCGTTGCCGAGCGCAAGGGCGTGATGGACGAGCGCTTGCAGGAATTCCGCTGGCTGCTTGAAGA
>JAYNNS010000066.1:8359-11370 GCA_038112835.1 Curvibacter sp.
GAACTGCGTGTGAGCTTCTTCGCGCAAGAGCTGCGCACGCCGCAGCCGGTGAGCGTCAAGCGGCTGGACAAGGCCTGGCAGCAGCTGAATAGCTGAGCCGGGCTTTGCGGCGCCAAGGTCGCATCAGCCCGAAAGACCTGTGAGCCGTCGCCACAAGCCAGGGGGCGGCCGGCAGGCCGAGGCCGGGCAATCGCCCGGCAGCAAATCAACCGCTGGGATCAATGCTGCAGCGCGGTCCCGGGCGTGACGGCAGACCGTAAGCCCACCTACTAAACTGGCATCCCATGCGCGCCCGCGTTTCCCCCCGCAAGCCCCACCGCAGCCCCTGGCGGCGGCGCCTGGACCTCACGTGGCACCGCGCGCACCGGCTGGACGACACCGTCAAGGGTCTGCTCTGGTCGGTCGCCGCCGGGCTGTGCTTCGTCCTGCTCAACACCACCACGCGCTACCTCACCACGCAGCTGCCGCCCCTGCAGTCGCAGTTCCTGCGCTACCTCTGCGGCGTGCTCGTGCTGCTCCCCCTGGTGCTGCGCGGCGGGCTGGCGGCGTGGATGCCGCGCGACATCAAGGGGCAGTTCGTGCGCGGCATCGTCCACACCACGGCCCTGGCCATCTGGTTCACGGCCCTGCCGCACATCTCCCTGTCCGACACCACCGCCATGGGCTTCACCACGCCCCTCTTCATCATGATCGGCGCCTGGCTGTTTCTGCACGAGCCCATGCGCTGGGAGCGCTGGCTGGCCGCCGGCATGGGGTTTGCCGGGGTGCTCATCGTCGTGGGGCCCAATCTCCGTGTCACGGGCGGCTGGTGGAACCTCGTCATGTTGTCCACGGCGCCCATGTTCGCGGCCTCCTTTCTGATCAGCAAGGCGCTGACACGCTACGAATCGGCGGGCGTCATCGTGCTGTGGCAGTCCATCACGGTCACTCTGCTCAGCCTGCCGCTGGCCCTGCTGGACTGGCAGCCCGTCTCGGCAGCGCAGTGGGCCGGCTATACGCTGTGCGGCCTGCTGGGTAGCGGCGCGCACTACCTGCTGATGCGCTCCTACGCCGTGGCCGACATCTCGGCCACCCAGTCCGTCAAGTTCCTGGATCTGGTTTGGGCCGCGGCTCTGGGCTGGCTGGTCTTTGCCGATGTGCCCACCAGCCATTCGCTGATCGGCGGCGCCATCATCGCCAGTTCCACCCTGTGGATCGCCCGGCGCGAGACGCGCCGGGCCGGCGCTTGACAGGGTTTGCCGTGCCCAGATAAATTGGGCTTGCCATTCCGCCTGCCGCCTTCCGAGGATCGTTCATGGACCGTCGCCAGTTCGTCGAAACCTGTTCCACCAGCGTGGCCTGCTTGACCGCAGCCGGAGCCGCCATGGCCCTGCCGGCCTTCGCGGCCGATGCCAAACCCAAGCCCTATGCCCGCGTGCTGCTCACCAACGAGCACGGCGACCCGATCCAGGCCAGCCGTCTCAAGGCGCAGACCAACTACGTCTTCCACTATCCCTTCCAGGCCACGCCGGTCTTCCTGCTCAAGCTGGACAAGCCCGCCGCACCGCAACCCCTGAGCACGAAGACGAAGGACAGCTATGTCTGGCCCGGTGGCGTGGGGCCGGGGCGCAACCTCGTGGCCTTCAGCGCCATCTGCGCGCACCAGCTGGTCTACCCGACAGAGCAGGTCAGCTTCATCAGCTTTCGCAAGAGCAAGGCCAAGAAGGGCGTGGCCGACAACCTGATCCACTGCTGCGCCGAGCACAGCCAGTACGACCCGGCCCAGGGCGCGCGGGTGCTCAACGGCCCGGCCGAGCAGCCCTTGTGCGCCGTGCTGCTGGAGCACGATGCCCGGGCCGATACGCTGACTGCCTATGCCACGTTGGGTGGCGAGCTGTTCGACGAGTTCTTCCGCAAGTACGAGTTCAAGCTCAGCCTGGACGTGGGGCCCCGGGCCAAGAGCGTGGTGGCCGGCAAGGCTGCGGTGCAGGAACTGGAAAAGTTCTGCCGCAATCCCATCCAGTGCTAGGGTCCGTTCGCACCCAGGCAAATCGTGTGAACAGGCCCTGGGCCGGCTGCGGGGCTCAGACCGGGCAGCCGACCGCGGATGCCGGGGCCGCCAGGGGCGTCGTGTCGTCCAGGTTGTGGGGGAGCCGGGTGCGGGGCAGGCCGTTCTTCACCGCCACGATCTCCGTCATGATGGAGAGCGCGATCTCCGCCGGCGTCTTGCTGGCGATGTAGAGCCCGGCCGGGCCGTGCAGGCGGTCCAGAACCTCATACGACATGTCGAAGTGCGCGTGCAACCGCTCGCGCCGTGCCGCGCTGTTGCGGCGTGAGTCGATGGCGCCGACATAGAAGGCCCCGGACTGCAGGGCGTCAATTAGGGCCAGGTCGTCGAGCTTGGGGTCGTGCGTGAGGGTGACGACGGCGGTGCGGGTGCTGGTCGCCGATGAGCTTGAGGCAGTAGGCCACAGGGTCCTGCTTCGTCGCACGTGCGATCTCGTCGATCAGCGTCTCCATCACATAGGTCGTGTGCGTGCTGCCCACGCTGCGCCACCAGAGCACGGGCACGTTCTGCTTGGGGTGGTGCACGGTGAGACGCATGGGCACCGGGTAGGGCGCACGCATGCTTTCGACCGCGGTGGCATCGATGCCGTTCTTGACCATGGCGCCTTCAAAGAAGGTGCCCGAGATGATGGACTGGCCGACTATGGCGTGATCCCAGGCCAGCACCTGGCCTTGCGCGTCAAAGCCGATGCGCGCGCGGTGCAGATGCATGGGACGGTAGTAGCCGCCCGTGATGTCGTCCTCGCGGCTCCAGACGGTGCGCACAGGCACCCTGAGACCGGCGGCGTGCACGGCCTTGGCGATGCCGCAGGCTTCCACCACGTATTCGCTGGTGGGGATGGCGCGGCGGCCGAAACCACCCCCGGCCATCTGCACGTTGACCTTGATCTGCTCGGGCTTGAGGCCCAGCACGCCGGCCGCGGCCATGCCGTCCAGGCCCGGCATTTGCGAGCCGACCCAGAGCT
>JAYNNS010000067.1:0-11330 GCA_038112835.1 Curvibacter sp.
GGCTGGTCCAGCGCGCACGCCCCTACATCTACACCACCGCCACCGCGCCCGCGCTGGCCCACGCGCTGCTGAGCAGCCTCGCCCTGATCGACAGCCGCGAGGGGCAGCAGCGCCGTGCCCAGCTGGAGCTGCTGCAGCATCAGCTGAGCGGCATGCCCTTGCGTGCCGGGTGGCGGCACCTGGCTTCGGCCACGCCCATCCAGCCGCTGGTCATCGGCGGCAACGCCGAGGTGCTGGCTGCGGCCCAGGCCCTGCTGGACCAGGGCCTCTGGGTCTCGGCCATCCGCGCGCCCACGGTGCCGGCCGGCACGGCGCGCCTGCGCATCACGCTCTCGGCCGCGCATACCCATGACGATGTGGCGCGCCTGCTCGACGCCCTGCACACCCTCGCGAAAGAATCCTGAATGCCTGCTTTTTCCTGCTTCGTCACCGGCACCGACACCGAGATCGGCAAGACCCTGGTCAGTGGCGCCCTGCTGCACGCCCTGGGACAGGCCGGCGTGCGCGCGGCCGGCATGAAACCTGTCGCCGCGGGTGCCGAGTTGCGCGATGGGGGGCTGCACAACGAGGACGTGGATTTCCTCCACGAAGCCGCGCCGCTCAAGCTGCCGCGCGAACTCACCACGCCCTATCTCTTTCGCACCCCGGCCGCCCCGCACATCGCGGCGGCGCTCGAGTGCCAGCCCATCGAGCCGCGCCGCATCCTGGCCGCCTACGAGCAGGTGCGCGCCCAGGCCGAGGCCGTGGTGGTCGAGGGCGTGGGGGGCTGGCGCGTGCCGCTGACCGCCCGCTATGACACCTCGGACCTCGCGCGCCAGCTCGGCCTGCCCGTCATCCTGGTCGTGGGCCTGCGCCTGGGCTGCATCAACCACGCGCTGCTGACGGCCGAAGCCATTGCGGCGCGTGGTCTCAGGCTGGCGGGCTGGGTGGCCAATACGGCGGACCCGGCCATGGGCCACGCCGACGGCAACGTCGACGCCCTTGCGGCGCGCCTCGATGCCCCCCTGCTGGGCCGCGTGCCGCGCCTGGCGCAGCCTTCCGCCGCAGCGGCGGCGGCCTATCTGGACCTCGGAAAGGTGAAGACCGATGTTTAGGAAAATTCTCATCGCCCATCGCGGTGACCAGCGGCATCGCCGCACAGCAGCGCAGCCACATCGCATGGTGCCCGTAGCGCACACCGGCGATTTCACCGCGATGGAGGTGCAGCATGTTTAAGAAAGTGCTCATCGCCAATCGCGGGGAAATCGCCTGCCGCGTCGCGGCCACGGCGAAACGCCTGGGTATCCGCACCGTGGCCGTCTACTCCGACGCCGATGCGAATGCCAAGCACGTGGCCGTCTGCGACGAGGCTGTGCACATCGGCGGCAGCGCGCCGGCGGAGAGCTATCTGCGCTGGGAGCGCATCATCGAGGCCGCCAAGGCCACGGGCGTGCAGGCCATTCACCCGGGCTACGGTTTTCTCAGCGAGAACGAGGCCTTTGCCGAGGCCTGTGCCCAGGCGGGCCTGGTCTTCGTCGGCCCGCCGGCCGCGGCCATCCAGGCCATGGGCCTGAAGGCCGAGTCCAAGCGCCTGATGGAAAAGGCCGGCGTGCCCCTGGTGCCGGGCTACCACGGCGCCGACCAGGATCCGCAGCTGTTGCAGCGCGAGGCCGACCGCATCGGCTACCCCGTGCTCATCAAGGCCAGCGCGGGTGGCGGCGGCAAGGGCATGCGCGTGGTGGAGAAAAGCGCGGACTTCCCGGCGGCCCTGGCCTCCTGCCAGCGCGAGGCCGTCAACAGCTTCGGCGATGCGGCCGTGCTGATCGAGAAGTATGTGACCCGTCCGCGCCACATCGAGATCCAGGTCTTCGGCGACACGCAGGGCAACTGTGTCTACCTCTTCGAGCGTGACTGCTCTGTGCAACGTCGCCACCAGAAGGTGCTGGAAGAAGCGCCGGCGCCGGGCATGACGCCCGAGCTGCGGCAGCAGATGGGCCAGGCTGCCGTGGCTGCGGCGCGTGCCGTCAACTACGTGGGCGCGGGCACGGTGGAGTTCATCGTCGAGCAGCGTGATCCGAGCGCCGCGCCGGGCCGCCCCAAGCAAGCGAGCGCCCCCTCGGGGGGCAGCGAGGACACGCCAATGTCGAGCGTGGGGGCCAACAATTCCGAGATGAGCTTCTTCTTCATGGAAATGAACACACGCCTGCAGGTCGAACACCCGGTGACCGAGGCCATCACGGGCCTGGACCTGGTCGAGTGGCAGCTGCGTGTGGCGGCCGGCGAATCGCTGCCGCTGAAGCAGGAGCAGCTTCAGATCCGCGGCCACGCCATCGAGGCGCGCCTGTGCGCCGAGAACCCGGACAAGCAGTTCCTGCCCGCCACCGGCGCCTTGCAGGTCTACGCGCTGCCACCCTGCAGCGAGTTTGTCGTGAGCCCGGTGCGTGTGGATTCCGGCGTGCGCCAGGGCGACGCGATCTCCCCGTTCTATGACTCCATGGTCGCCAAGCTCATCGTGCACGGTGACACGCGCGAACAGGCGCTGGCCCGGCTGGATGCGGCGCTGGCGGCCACGCGCATCGTGGGCCTGCAGACCAATGTGCAGTTCCTGCGCCATGTGCTGGCCAGCCGCTCCTTTGCCCAGGCCGACCTGGACACGGCGCTGATCACGCGCGAGTCCGCCGCACTCTTCGATCAGGAGAAAGTGGGCCTGCCCCTGGCCGCCGCCGCCGTGGTGGCCCACACCCTGCTGGCCGAGCAGGCGGCGCTGCCGACCGCAGGCTGGGTCGACCCCTGGGCGCGACGCGACGGCTGGCGTTCGCACGGCCTCACGCAGCGCCACTTCGAGCTCGAGTTCCATGGCGAGCGCCACACGGCCGTGCTCGCCTATCTGCACGACGGTGCGCTGCGCCTGCAGATCGAGGAGGTGAATGCGCCCTTGTCGTGCGGCCGCGACCCCGGCGGCATCGTGCTGCAGTACGCAGGCCAGCGCCTCACCGTGCAGGTCGAGCGCAGCGGCGAGGTGGCGCATGTGTTTACGCCGCAAGGCGCCACGCAGATCACCGTGCTCGATGCCCTGGCCCATGCGGGCGAGGCCGCGGCCGAGGGCGGGCGCCTGACGGCGCCCATGCCGGGCAAGGTCGTGTCCTTCGCCGTCCAGGCCGGCGACACCGTGGCCAAGGGCCAGGTGCTGGCCGTGATGGAGGCCATGAAGATGGAGCACACCATCGCCGCGCCCGCTGACGGCGTGGTGGTCGAGCTGCTCTACGCGCCGGGTGACCAGGTGGCCGAGGGCGCGGAGCTCCTGAAGTTGTCCTCGGCGTGACCGTCGGCACCCTGGCGTCCCGCTAAGCTACGCCCATGAAGATCTATTTCTGTGGCACCGATTTCAAGCCCGAACCCTGGCTCGCGGCCTTGCGCGCGGCCCTGCCCGAGGCCGATATCGCGGTCTGGACCCCGGGCGCACCGCCCGGCGACTACGCCGTGGTCTGGGCCCCCCCGCAGGCTTTCCTCGACGAGCAGCCGCAGCTCAAGGCCCTGTTCAACCTGGGGGCGGGCGTCGATGCGCTGACCCCGCTGCGCCTCTCGCCGGTCACCCGGCTCGTGCGCCTGGACGACGCTGGCATGTCGGTGCAGATGGCTGAATACGTGGTGCATGCCTTGATCCGCCATTTCCGCGAGTTCGATGTGTATGACGTCGACGTGGCCCAGGGCAAGTGGTCCTTCCGCAAGCCGCGCCTGCGCGAGGACTTCCCCGTCGGCATCATGGGCCTGGGCGTGCTGGGCCAGCGCGTGGCGCGCGCGGTGCAGGCCTTCGAGTTTCCGGTGCTGGGCTGGAGCCGCAGCGCCAAGGAGGTGCCGGGCATGCGTTGCTACGCGGGTCCGGAACAGTTCGACGAGTTCCTGGCCGAGACCCGCGTGCTGGTCTGCCTGCTGCCCCTGACCGAGGAAACCCGTGGCATCCTGAACCACCGCACGCTGGCCTTGCTGCGGCCCGGGGCCTATGTGATCAATGTGGCGCGCGGCGGCCATCTGGTGGAGGAGGACCTGATCCCCCTGCTCGACGGCGGCCAGCTGGCCGGGGCCGCGCTGGACGTGTTCCGCGAGGAGCCGCTGCCGGCCGGTCATCCGTTCTGGCGCCACCCGAAGATCGCCATCACCCCGCACACGGCCGCCCGCACCCTGCGTGACGAGAGCGTGGCGCAGATCGCGGGCAAGATCGCCCGGCTGGAGCGCGGGGAAACGATAGCGGGTATCGTCGATCCCGCGAAAGGCTACTGACATGAGTTTCCCGACCCGCGTCCAGATCATCGATGTCGGCCCGCGCGACGGCCTGCAGAACGAGAAGCAGCCCGTGCCTGCGGCCGTGAAGATCGAGCTCGTACAGCGCCTGCAGGATGCCGGTCTCACGGAGATCGAGGTCACGAGTTTTGTGTCACCCAAGTGGGTGCCGCAGATGGGCGACAACGCCGAGGTGATGGCTGGCATCCCCCGCCGGCCCGGCGTGCGCTACTCGGTGCTGGTGCCCAACATGAAAGGCTGGGAAGCCGCCGTCCAGTCACATCCCGACGAGATCGTGGTCTTCGGTGCGGCCAGCGAGGCTTTCAGCCAGAAGAACATCAACTGCTCCATCGCCGAGAGCATCGAGCGTTTCGCCCCCGTCGTCGAGGCTGCGCTCGCTGCCGGCATCCGCGTGCGCGGTGCCATGAGCTGCACCGTGGGCTGTCCCTACGAAGGCGAGGTCGCGCCCGAGCGCGTGGGCATGCTGGCCGGGCTGATGAAAGGCATCGGCGTGCAGCGCGTGGACGTGGCCGACACCATCGGCGTCGGGACGCCACGCAAGGTGCAGCGCGCCCTCGAGGCCACGCTGGCCCATTTCGATCTCGACCGGGTGTCGGGCCATTTCCACGACACCTACGGCCAGGCCCTGGCCAACACCTACGCCGCGCTGGAGCTGGGCGTGTGGAACTTCCAGTCCTCGGTAGCCGGCCTGGGCGGCTGTCCTTATGCCAAGGGCGCCACAGGCAATGTGGCGAGCGAGGACCTGGTCTACCTGCTGCAGGGCCTGGGCATCGACACCGGGATCGACCTGGACCGGCTGGTCGACGCGGGGGCCTACATCAGCGCGGCCCTGGGGCGCAAGCCGAACTCGCGCGTGGCCACGGCCATCCTGAACAAGCGGGGGTGAAGGTCATGGAATCACTGGTCCGGCAGGCGGTGCGCGCCCAGCGCAAGGCGCGCGAGTTGCCTTCGCCCTGCGTCGCGGTCTGCCGCATGGAACGGGCCAGCGGCCTGTGCCAGGGCTGCCTGCGCACGCTGGAGGAGATCGCGGCCTGGTCCACGCTGGACGACGAAGCCAAACGCGCCGTCTGGGCGCAGATCGAGCAGCGCGCGCTGGCGGCCCGCGCCTGATCAGGAGACAGCCTGTGAAACAGATCACTTTTTATCTCGACTTCATCTCCCCCTACAGCCATCTGGCCTTCGAGAAGCTGCCCGAGGCGCTCATGGGGCTGAGCTATACGGTCGTCTACCGGCCTGTGCTGCTGGGCGCCCTGCTGCGCCATCACCAGCTGCTGGGTCCGGCCGAAGTGCCGGCCAAGCGCGTCTGGACCTACCGGCACGTGCAGTGGCTCGGGCACGCGCAGGGGGTGGCCCTGCAGATGCCGGCGGTCCATCCCTTCAACCCGCTGCCGCTGCTGCGGCTGGCGATCGCCTGCGCCGATGCCGGGGATCCGAACCGCTATGTCTGCGAGACGCTGCTGCGCCATGTCTGGCAGGGCGGGCTGGACGCGGTCGATCCGCCGCGCCTGCAGGCCTTGCGCGAGCAGCTGGCGCCGCCGCGCGCGCCCGACGACGAGGGGGTGAAGGCACGCCTGCGCGCCAACACCGACGAGGCCATCGCGGCCGGTGCCTTCGGCGTGCCGTCCTTCGCCGTGGACGGGCGCCTGTTCTGGGGCTACGACAGCCTGCCCATGCTGCGCCGCTACCTGGAGGGCGACGCCTGGTTCGACGGGCCGGGCTGGCGCCCCCCGGTGGGCGACCCGGCCTGAACCCCGTGCTTCAGCGGCGGAAGCGGCCGTCGGCGGTGATGATGGACAGGTCGGCGAAATCCAGGCCGGTGTGGTCCTGGGGACTGAAGTTGACTTCCAGCCCGCCGATGTCGAACTTGCTCAGGGTTTCCAGCGCGGCCTGGATGCGTTCGCGCGTGGGCCGGGCGCCGGCGCGGCGCAGGCCCTCGACCAGCACCTTGGCCGCGGCAAAGCCTTCGAGCATGGCCGGGGTGGCCTCGCTCAGGCCCTTGGCGCGGGCCAGGTCCTGCGCCTCCTTGACCAGGCTGTAGGAGACGGATTGCGGGAAGACCTGGGTCACGATCACGCCGCGCGCATGCTCACCCAGGCTCTTGATGAAGCCGCCCGAGGCGTTGTTGGACAGGGTCACCACCTGGGCGCCGCTGCCAGCAGCGCGCAGGGCCTTGATCCCGTCCACCACGGCCGAGCCCGAGGCGATCATCAGCACGGCCTGGGCGCCCGCCTGCGCGACGGCCGGGGCGATCTTGCTGAAGTCCGGCTTGCTGCGGTCGAATTTCTCCAGCACGACCGGGGTCAGCTTGGCACTGGCCAGGCCCTTCTGCGCGCCGGCCAGGCCATCGAGGCCGAAGCTGTCGTCCACGTGCACCACCGCGATGCGGTTCATGCCGATGGTGGACAGATGGGTGATGGCCTTCTCGGCCTCGCGCTGGTAGGTGGCGCGCACGTTGAAAACATGCTTCTTGACCGGCTGGTGCAGCACCATGGCGCCCGTCGAAGGGGCCACCAGGGGCACGCCGTGCCGGTCCAGCAGGGGGATGATGGCCTCGGTGTGCGGCGTGCCGCGGTTGAGGAAGAGCGCCGCCACGTTCTGCTCGACGATGAGCTTCTGCGCGTTCTCGGCCGCGAGCTTGGGATCGAACTTGTCGTCCAGCGAGATCAGCTCGATCCTCTGCCCGTTCACGCCGCCCTTGGCGTTGACGGCGTCGATGTAGAGCTTGGCGCCTTCGGTGGTCTCCTTGACACCGGCTGCCACCGGGCCGCTGAAGCCGGCGGTCTGGCCGATCAGGATCTGGGCCTGTGCGCCCAGGCTGAACAGCGCCAGCAAAGCGATACCCAGTGTTCTGCCATATTGCATCTTGTCTCCTCGTGACTTGGTTTTATGCGAGGAGTGTATGCCCAAACTCCCGGGTCGGGCCGCTGCCGTGCCGCCGGCCTAGCGGCGGAAACGGCCGTCGCTGGTGATGATGGAGAGGTCGGCGAAGTCCAGGCCGGAGTGATCTTTCGGGCTGAAGTTCACCTCCAGGCCGCCGATGTCGAACTTGCTCATGCCTTCCAGCGCCGCCTGCACGCGGGCCCGCGTGGGTCTGTCCCCCGCACGGCGCAGGGCCTCGACCAGCACCTTGGCCGCGGCAAAGCCTTCGAGCATGGCCGGCGTGACCTCGGTCTGGCCCCTGGCGCGTGCCAGGTCGGAGGCTTCCTTGACCAGGGGATAGGTCAGCGATTGCGGGAAGACCTGGCTCACGATCACACCGCGCGCATGCTCACCCAGGCTCTTGATGAAGCCGCCCGAGGCGTTGTTGGACTGGGTCACGATCTGGGCCATGCTGCCAGCGGCACGGATGGACTTCACGGCATCGGCCGCCGCCACGCCCGAGGCGATCAGCACGATGGCCTGAGGGTTCGCGCGGGCCAGCGCCGGCGCGATGGTGGAGAAGTCCGCCTTGGTGCGGTCGTACTTCTCGACCCGCAGGGGCTTGAGCCTGGCCTGCTCCAGGCCACGCTGCGCGCCGACCAGGATGTCGTGGCCGAAGCTGTCATCCACGTGCAACACAGCGATACGATCGATACCAATGGTGACCAGATGCTGGATGGCCTTCTCGGCCTCGCGCTGGTAGGTGGCGCGCACGTTGAAGACGTGCTTTTGGACCGGCTGGTGCAGCACCATGGCGCCCGTGGAGGGGGCGATCAGCGGCACGCCATGCGGGTCCAGCACGGGGATGATGGCTTCCGTGTGCGGGGTGCCGCGGTTAAGGAACAGGGCCACCACATTGCGCTGCTCGATCAGGGTGCGCGCGTTTTCGGCCGCGAGCTTGGGGTCGAACTTGTCGTCCAGCTGGACCAGTTCGATCTTCTGCCCGTTCACGCCGCCCTTGGCGTTGATCGCGTCGAGGTAGAGCATGGCGCCGTCCGTGATTTCCTTGACGCCGACCGCGGACGTGCCGGTGAAACCGGCGGTCTGACCGACCAGGATCTGCGCCTGGACCTGGATGCCCAGCAGCAGGCCCGCCAGGGCTGCCGCGATACCTCGTGCTCTCATGTGAACTTTTTTGCTGACCAACGACGGGGTGGCATTCTATGCCCGCTGTTCGACAGGCGGATAACAGCCTGTCGCCTGCGGTGCGTGGCGCTTACTCCTAGAATATTCGGGCCTTTACGAGCGAGAGCCACTATGACCCAGGGAAGCATCCGCATCCGCGGCGCACGCCAGCACAACCTCAAGAATCTCGATCTGGATATCCGCACAGGGGAGCTCACCGTGGTCACCGGGCCCAGCGGCTCGGGCAAGTCCAGCCTGGTCTTCGACACCCTCTACGCCGAGGGCCAGCGCCGCTATGTGGAGACCTTCAGCGCCTATGCGCGCCAGTTCCTGGACCGCATGGACAAGCCGGCCGTGGACAAGGTCGAAGGTGTGCCGCCGGCCATTGCCATCGACCAGACCAACCCGGTGCGTTCCTCGCGCTCCACGGTCGGCACGATGACCGAGCTCAACGACCACCTCAAGCTACTCTTCGCGCGTGCGGCCCAGCTCTTCGACCGTCAGACGGCCCAGCCCGTGCGGCACGACAGCCCCGACAGCATCTACGCCGAATTACAGCGCCGCGCCGCCGAAGCCGGTGACCCGCGCCTGGTGTTGACCTTTCCGGTCGAGCTGCCCGGCAACACCAGCCGCGAGGAGATCGAGCAGTGGCTTTCGGCCAGCGGCTTCACGCGCATCCAGGCCGAGCGCGAGACGGCCACGCCGGCTGGCCCGCGCACGAGCGCCGCGTCGGGCCGCCCCAAGCAAGCGAGCGCCCCCTCGGGGGGCAGCGAGGACACGTCAGTCCCGAGCGTGGGGGCTGTCAAAGTTCTCGACGTGGTGGCCGACCGCTTCCGCCTTGCGGGCGCCGAACGCGCGCGCGTGGTCGAGGCCATCGAGCTCGCGCTCAAGCGCGGCAGCGGGCGGCTCAACGTCTACCGCTTGCAGAGCGAGGGTGAGGCCGGTCCCGCCGCCGGGCCGTCCCAAGGCGGGACAGCCCCCTCAGGGGGCAGCGAACCACGCGCAGCGGGGAGCGTGAGGGAGCCGAATATCTGGCGTTTCTCCACGGGCCTGCACTGTCCGGACAGTGACCTGCGCTACGCCGATCCCATTCCCTCGATGTTCTCCTTCAACTCGGCCGTGGGCGCCTGCGAGGTCTGCCGCGGCTTCGGCCGCGTGATCGGCGTGGACTGGGGGCTGGTGATCCCGAACGACAAGCTCACCCTGCGTGCCGGCGCGATCAAGCCCATCCAGACCCCGGCCTGGGCCGAATGCCAGGACGACCTCATGCGCCACGCCGAGGCCGCGGGTATCCCGCGCGACACGGCCTGGAACAAGCTTACGCCCGAGCAGCAGGACTGGGTGATCAACGGTTCGCCCCACTGGAAGGGCAAGTGGAACCAGCAGTGGTACGGCATCAGGCGCTTCTTCGAGTACCTCGAGAGCAAGGCCTACAAGATGCACATCCGCGTGCTGTTGTCCAAGTACCGCAGCTACACGCCCTGCGAGACCTGCCGCGGCGCGCGCCTCAAGACCGAGAGCCTGCTCTGGCGCATCGGCTCCAAGGCTGACGCCGACGCTGTGCTGGCGCCCGGGAAGCGTTTTCTCCCCGCCGGCACGCCATGGAGCCGCGCGCAGCTCGAGGCGCTGCCGGGCCTGTGCCTGCACGATCTCATGCTCATGCCGCTGGATCGCCTGCGCGACTTCTTCGACCGCATCCGCGCGCGCGAGCTGGCCCTGCCCACGCACGGCGAGGGCGAGGCCCAGGCGCTGAAACTGCTCTTCGAGGAAATCGGCACGCGCCTGAAATACCTGTGCGACGTGGGCATCGGCTACCTCACGCTGGATCGCCAGAGTCGCACCCTCTCGGGCGGCGAGGTGCAGCGCATCAACCTCACGACCGCGCTGGGTACCTCCCTCGTCAATACGCTGTTCGTGCTCGACGAGCCCAGCATCGGCCTGCACCCGCGCGACATGCACCGCATCATCGAGGCCATGCAGCGCCTGCGCGACGCCGGCAACACCCTGGTGGTGGTCGAGCACGACCCGGCCGTGATGTTCGCGGCCGACCGCATGATCGACATGGGGCCGGGGCCGGGCGAGCGCGGCGGCCAGATCGTCTTCGACGGCAGCACGGAAGACCTGCGCAAGGCCGACACGCTGACGGGCGCCTACCTCGGCGCGCGCAAGCAGATCGGCATGGGCTTCAAGCGCATGGTGGCCGAGAACACGCCGCGCCTCATTCTCGAAGGCGCGCGCGAGCACAACCTCAGGAACGTCTCGGTCGACATTCCGCTGGGCCGCCTGGTCTGCGTGACCGGCGTCTCGGGTTCGGGCAAATCCACGCTCATCCAGGACGTGCTGGCGCCCGCGCTCATGCGCCACTTCGGCCGGGCCACGGAGACGCCGGGCGCGCACGATCGCCTGCTGGGTGCCGAGCAGCTGGCCGACGTGGTCTTTGTGGACCAGTCGCCCATCGGCAAGACCGCGCGCTCCAACCCCGTGAGCTATGTGGGCGCCTGGGATGCGATCCGCGAGATCTACGCCAACGCACCGCTTGCGCGCCAGCGTGGCTACACCGCCGCCAAGTTCAGCGCCAACAGCGGCGACGGCCGCTGCCCCACCTGCGGCGGCTCGGGTTTCGAGCATGTGGAGATGCAGTTCCTCAGCGACGTCTACCTGCGCTGCCCGGATTGCGACGGCAAGCGTTTCCGCCGGGAAATTCTCGAGATCACCGTCGAGCGCGGCGGCAAGCTGCTCAACGTGGCCGACGTGCTGGAGCTCACGGTCAGCGAGGCCGCCGGCCTGTTTGCGAACGACCGCGACGTGATCCGCGCCCTGCAGCCCATCGTGGACGTGGGGCTGGAGTATGTGCGCCTGGGCCAGCCCGTGCCCACGCTCTCGGGCGGCGAGGCCCAGCGCCTCAAGCTCGCGGGCATCCTGGCCGAGGCGGCCAAGAGCGCGACAGCCAGCAAGCAGGCCGTGGGGCGCAAGGGCACGCTTTTCCTTTTCGACGAGCCGACCACGGG
>JAYNNS010000068.1:0-3457 GCA_038112835.1 Curvibacter sp.
CTGGCTCCGAGCTGCTGCCGCAGCGCCACGGCCGGCATGGAAGTGCAGAGCAAGAGCGAGCGTGCCGTCAAGAGCCAGAAGATGGTGCTGGAGATGCTGCTGTCCGACATGCCCGACGAGGGCTACAAGTGGGACGAGCAGGACGAATCCCTGCAGCACGGCGAACTCTCGCAGTGGGCCAAGAAGACGGGCGTGACCGTGCGTCCCGAACTCAAGGCCCTGCGCCGCGAGCAGCCGGTGGCCGACGTCTCGCACCCGGCCATGGCGGTGAACCTGGATGCCTGTATCCAGTGCAACCGCTGCGTGCGCGCCTGCCGCGAGGAGCAGGTCAACGACGTGATCGGCTATGCCCTGCGCGGCAGCCACAGCGAGATCGTGTTCGACCTGGGCGATCCCATGGGTGACAGCACCTGCGTGGCCTGCGGCGAATGCGTGCAGGCCTGTCCCACGGGCGCGCTCATGCCCAAGAGCCGCGTGGGCTCGCAGCAGGTCGACAAGAAGGTCGATTCGGTCTGCCCCTTCTGTGGCGTGGGCTGTCTGCTGACCTACAACGTCAAGGACAACAAGATCATCAGCGTCGACGGGCGCGACGGCCCGGCCAACCACAGCCGGCTGTGCGTCAAGGGCCGTTTCGGTTTCGACTACATCCACAACCCGCAGCGTCTGACCAAGCCCCTGATCCGCAAGGCCGGTGTGCCCAAGGATCCGCAAGCCATCGACGAGCTCAACCGCCAGATGAGCGAGGATCCTTCGATCATCTCCACCATGTTCCGCGAGGCGACGTGGGAAGAGGCGCTGGACCTGGCGGGCGGCGGCCTCAAGGCCCTGCGCGACAAGTACGGCAAGAAGGCCCTGGCCGGCTTCGGCTCGGCCAAGGGCAGCAACGAGGAGGCCTACCTGTTCCAGAAGCTGGTGCGCACCGGCTTCGGCAGCAACAACGTGGACCATTGCACCCGCCTGTGCCATGCCTCCAGCGTGGCGGCCCTGCTCGAGGGCGTGGGTTCGGGCGCCGTGTCCAACCAGGTCAACGACGTGGAGCATTCCGGGCTGATCATGCTGATCGGCTCCAACCCCACGGCCAACCACCCGGTGGCCGCCACCTGGTTCAAGAACGCGGCCAAGAAGGGCACCAAGATCGTGCTGGCCGATCCGCGCATCACCGACATCGGCAAGCACGCCTGGCAGACCCTGCAGTTCAAGCCCGACACCGATGTGGCCATGCTCAACGCCATGATCTACACGGTGATCGAGGAAGGCCTGGTGGACCAGGACTTTGTCAGGAACCGTGCCAGCAACTTCGAGGCGCTCAAGAAGAACGTGCAGGGCTACAGCCCCGAGGCCATGGAGCCCATCTGCGGCATCCCGGCCGCTACGCTGCGCGAGGTGGCGCGTGAATTCGCCAAGTCCAAGGCCTCGATGATCCTGTGGGGCATGGGTGTGAGCCAGCACGTGCACGGCACCGACAACGCGCGCTGCCTGATCGCGCTGTGCGCGGTGACCGGCCAGATCGGCAAGCCCGGTTCCGGCCTGCACCCGCTGCGCGGCCAGAACAACGTGCAGGGCGCCAGCGACGCCGGCCTGATCCCCATGATGTTCCCGAACTACCAGCGCGTGGACAACCGGGACGCGCACCAGTGGTTCGAGAAGTTCTGGAACACCAAGCTCGACGACCGCCCCGGCTACACCGTGGTGGAGATCATGCACAAGGCCCTGGCCGAGGACAGTGATCCGCACAAGATCCACGGCATGTACGTGGAGGGCGAGAACCCGGCCATGAGCGATCCCGACCTCAACCATGCGCGCCACGCGCTGGCCGAGCTCAAGCACCTGGTGGTGCAGGACATCTTCATGACCGAGACCGCCTGGCTGGCCGACGTGATCCTGCCCGCCACGGCCTGGCCCGAGAAGACCGGCACGGTCAGCAACACCGACCGCATGGTGCAGCTGGGCCAGCAGGCCGTCACGCCCCCGGGCGACGCCAGGCCCGACCTCTGGATCATCCAGCAGATCGCCCGGCGCATGGGCCTGGACTGGAACTACCAGGGCGAGCATGCTGGCGTGGCCGCGGTCTACGAGGAGATGCGCCAGGCCATGCACGCGGCCATCTCGGGCATCACCTGGGACCGCCTCGTGAAGGAGTCCAGCGTGACCTATCCCTGCTTGAGCGCGGACGACCCGGGCCAGCCCATCGTCTTCATCGACGACTTCCCCACACCCACGGGCAAGGTCAAGCTGGTGCCGGCCGACATCATCCCGGCCAACGAGCGTCCGGATGCCGAGTACCCCTTTGTGCTCATCACCGGTCGCCAGCTCGAGCACTGGCACACGGGCAGCATGACGCGCCGCTCCGGCGTGCTCGATGCCATCGAGCCCATCGCCACCGCCTCCATGTGCGGCGCCGACATGGCCGATCTGGGCCTGCAGCCGGGCGATGTGATCACCGTGGCCTCGCGTCGCGGCCAGGTGGCCATCCACCTGCGCCGTGACGATGGCACGCCGCGCGGCGCGGTCTTCATCCCCTTCGCCTACTACGAGGCGGCGGCCAACCTGATCACCAATGCGGCGCTCGATCCCTTCGGCAAGATCCCGGAGTTCAAGTACTGTGCGGTGTCCATCCGGCGCGGTGGCAAGCCCGCCAAGACCCAGGGCTTCGGGGCGGCGGAGGCGATGCTGGGCTGAGGTCGCGTTCTCGGACCCGCGGGCTCAGGGCCTTGCGTTGCGGCGCAAGGCCCTTTTTCTTGCAGGGCCTGTCTGCCGCCGGGCCATCCGGGCACACAGCCTGGTGCGTACGGCGCGGCTTGCGACAATTTGTCGCAGCCGATCGCATAGGCAGGGCTTTGCCTATCCGGTAAAGTCATGCCCTCATATGAGCAACAAGCATCCGTCCCTGTCGGTGGCCGTGATCATGCGCAAGGTGCGCATCACCGGCCCCATGAGCCAGTGGCAGCCCTGGCGCTGGGAGCTGGCCGACGTGGTGCTGGACGAGGCCGCCTTCGGCAGCGCGCCGCGCCGCCTGCGCCAGGACGAGAACGGCGAGCAGTGGCTGCATCCGGGCTTCAGCGTGGAGCTGTTCCGCGACGACGCCGAGGGCTATTACCTCAATGCCACCACGCCGGCGCCTTGCTGGTTCGTGCTCTGGCGCATGGAGGAGGAAGCCACGCTGGCCGAGGAGCCCATGGCCCGCCCGGTGGCCGTCTCGGTGAGCTACCACGACGCGGGTCGCTGGCTCGACGCCCAGGAGACGGTCGAGCAAGTGGGCGCGCCGCCCGAGGTGGTGGCCTGGTTCCGCGCCTTTGCCGACGAGCACTACAAGATCGAACCCAAGAAGCGCAAGCGGCCGGACAGCTTCAAGCCGCTGACCGACCGTTTCGGCAACCCGGCCTCGGTGAGTACCGAGAAAAAGTATGGCGGAGGCGAGCATGGCTGAGGGCTTCCTCGGGCGCTGGTCCCAGCGCAA
>JAYNNS010000068.1:3467-11304 GCA_038112835.1 Curvibacter sp.
CAAGCAGGCTGTGCGAGAAGGCAAGCCGGTGGCGGAGCCCGCGCCCGCACCGGCTGCGGCGCCGTCTGCACCGGTGGCCGCGCGCCCCGAGCCGGCCCCTGTCGAGCCTGCCAGCCCTCCCGAGGTCGAGGCGCCGCCCCCGCCCACGCTGCAGGATGCCCAGGCCCTGACCCCGCAATCCGACTTCCGCCGCTTCGTCGCCGCCGACGTGGATCCCGAGGTCAAGCACGCCGCGATGCGCAAGCTCTTCGCCGATCCGCACTTCAATGTGATGGACGGACTGGACATCTACATCGACGACTACAACACGCCCGATCCCCTGCCGGCACCCCTGCTGCGCAAGATGGCCAGCGCCCAGTTCCTGGGGCTGGTGGAGGAGGAGAAGCCGGCGGCAGCGGCTGCCACCCGGACCCTGCCCGCCGATCCCATCACGCCGCCCGAAGGGGCGCCTGCTGCCGAGCCTGCCGTGGCCTCGGTGGCCGAACCTGACGAGACAACACACCATGACGACCCTGATCTGCGACTGCAACAAGACCATGCCCCTGGACCCCAAGGGCCTGGGCGCAGCGCTTGACGAGACGCTGGCACTGCACAGCACCCTGTGCCGGCGCGAGGCCGGTGCCTTCCAGCAGGCCCTGGGCCGGGGTGAGGACGTGGTCGTGGCCTGTACCCAGGAGGCGCGCCTCTTCGGTGAGATCGCCGAACAGACCGAGGGCGCCCAGGCCGTGCCCATCCGCTTCGTCAATATCCGCGAGACCGGTGGCTGGAGCAAGGACGCCGGCAAGGCCATGCCCAAGATGGCCGCCCTGCTGGCCGCCGCGCGCCTGCCCGACCCGGAACCCGTGCCCACGGTCACCTACAAGAGCGCCGGGCGCCTGCTGATCATTGGCCCGCTGGATGCGGCCGAGCGCACGGCCGACCTGCTGGCCGACACCCTGGACGTGAGCATCCTGAGCACCGGCCCCGGGGCCGAGGGCGGCATGCAGGAGCGCCGTTACCCGGTGCTCGGCGGCCGCCTGGAGTCGCTCACGGGCTGGCTCGGCGCCTTCGAGCTCCAGCGCCAGACCCACAACCCGATCGACCTGGACCTGTGCACGCGCTGCAATGCCTGCATCGCCGCCTGCCCGGAGAACGCGATCGGCTTTGACTATCAAATTGATAGCAATACCTGCAAATCGCATCGAGCCTGTGTCAAGGCCTGCGGTGTGGCCGGGGCGATCGACTTCGCGCGCGAGCCGCAGTCCGAGCGCGAGACCTTCGACCTGGTGCTGGATCTGAGCGCCACCGCGGCCTTCAGCCAGCACGCCAAGCCCCAGGGCTATTTCCATATCGGCTCGGGCTCGGGCGGTCCGGACCCGCGCACGCTGATCGAGCTGCGCGGTCTGGTCGGCGAGTTCGAGAAGCCGAAGTTCTTCCAGTACAAGCAGAAGCTCTGCGCGCACAGCCGCAACGAGAAGACCGGCTGCAATGCCTGCATCGAGGTCTGCTCGGCCTCGGCCATCAGCTCGGAAAAGGATCGCCAGCAGATCAAGGTCAACCCCAACCTCTGCGTGGGCTGCGGCGCCTGCACCACGGTCTGCCCCAGCGGTGCGCTGACCTTTGCCTATCCGCGCGCCGGCGAGCAGGGCGTGAAGTTCAAGACCCTGCTCTCGGCCTACCAGCGCGCGGGCGGGCGCGAACCCGCGCTGCTGCTGCATAGCCAGCAAGCCGGGGCCCGGCTGATCGGTGATCTGGGCCGCGCGGCCCGGGTCGATCCCGACATGCTGGGTGTGCCCGCGCGCGTGATCCCCGTGCCGCTGTGGCACACGGCCTCGCTCGGCCTGGAGCTCTGGCTCACGGCCGTGGCCTATGGCGCGCGCAATGTCTGGGTGCTGATGACGGGTGAGGAGGCCCCGCAGTACCTGGAGGCGGTGCGTGCGCAGATGAACGTGGCGCAGGCCATCCTCAGCGGCCTGGGCTACACGGGCGAGCACTTCCGTCTGCTGCACGCGCGCGATGCGCGTGACCTGGCGGAGCTGGACGTGGCGCTGCAGGCACCGCCCGCCCAGGGTGTGGGCAAGACCGCCAGCTTTGCCGTGCAGGCCGACAAGCGTGCCACGCTGGAGCTGGCGCTCGACCACCTGGTCGAGCAGGCGCCCCACAAACCCGAGCTGATCGCCCTGCCGGCCCAGGGCTCGCCGCTGGGGGCGCTGACGGTCAACAAGGACGCGTGCACGATGTGTCTGAGCTGCGTCAACGCCTGCCCGGCCAGCGCGCTGCAGGACAATCCGAACGCACCGCAGCTGCGCTTCATCGAGAAGAACTGCGTGCAGTGCGGCCTGTGCGCCAAGACCTGTCCCGAGCAGGCGCTGACGCTGGTGCCGCAGCTGCGGCTGACCCCGCAGCGCAAGGAGGCCGTGGTGATCAACGAGATGCAGCCCTATGCCTGCATCCGCTGCGGCAAGCCCTTCGGCACGCTCAAGGCCATCGAGGCCATGCTGGGCAAGCTCGCCGGTCACGCCATGTTCCAGGGCGAGGCCCTGGAGCGCCTGAAGATGTGTGGCGACTGCCGCGTGATCGACATCTACAGCAATCCGAACGAAACCAAAATCACCGACCTCTGAAGAGACCCCCACCATGAGCACGGACAAGGACACCCAGGACGCCCAGCTGGTGCAGGGCACGCTTGACGAGGAGACCGCGCGCGCCGAGGTCTATGGCCTGCTGGCCGCCCTGTACTACGCGCCGCCGGGCGTCGAGCTGCTGGAGCAGCTGCGCGTGGCGGCCACCGAGGCACCGGCCGAAGGCGGCTTCCTGGAGGAGCCCTGGCGCGGCCTGGTGAGCGCGGCACGCGAGCTGGATCTGGCGGCCGTCACCGCGGAATACCACGCGCTCTTCGGCGGCGTGGGCAAGCCCGAGGTCTATCTCTTCGCCTCGCACTACCTCAGCGGCTTCCTCAACGAGAAGCCGCTGGCCCAGTTGCGCTCGGACCTCGCGGCCCTGGGCCTGGCGCGTGACGAGGCCCTGCCGGAGACCGAGGACCACATCGCCTACCTCTGCGAAGTCATGCGCTATCTGATTGCGGGCGACGATGTGGCGGTGGCCAACCTCACGAAGCAGCGCGAGTTCTTCGTCGACCACCTGCAGCCCTGGGTCGCGCAGCTGTGTGATGCGCTCGAGGGCCATCCGCGTGCCCGCTTCTACGCGGCGCTGGCGGGCTTCACGCGCGCCTTCGCCTCGGTGGAGCAGCAGGGCTTCGACATGCTGGCCTGATTCGTCCCCGTTCGGTTCGCGCTGGTCGCAACGCAGCGGGCCTCGACCGAGCGCGGCGGATGCCAGGAATTCAGGCCCGGCGCGCTTCCATCGGGCCCGTGGGGCCTTCCTGTGGCGCCAGCGGCTCGGTGAGCAGCCAGACCCGGAAGGTCGCACCCGGGGCGTCCTCGCCCAGTTCCTGGCGGTTCAGCCCCTCGATGCTGCCCCCGTAGCGCTCGACCAGACCCACGCTGATCCACAGGCCCAGGCCGTTGCCGTCGTTCTTGGTGGTGAAGAAGGGACGGAACAGCCGTTCCTTCACGCGCTCGGACAGGCCGGGGCCGGTGTCGCTGATCTCCAGCAGCACGCCGGTCTTGCCGCCGCCCAGATCGTTGCGATCGCGCGTGCGCAGGCGCAGCGTGCCGCCCTCGGGCATGACCTGGATGGCGTTGATCGCGAGGTTGATCACGACCTGCTGCAGCTCCTGCCGGTTGATGCCGGCGCGCGCCGTGGCGCGCAGGTCCTGCTCGACCTCGATGTGCGTGCGCGCCAGCAGGTGCGCCACCAGCACCAGCGAGTTCTCCAGCACCCGGTTCACGTCCACCGCCTCGACGTAGCCGGCGTACTCGGTGGGGCGCGCGTACTGCAGCAGCTGCGTGACGATCAGGCGCATGCGCTCGACCTGCTGGTCGAGCAGCTGCAGCTCGGCCTGGACGGGCGCGGTCTGCGGCCCCAGGGTTTCGCGCATCAGGTCCAGGTTGCCCTGGATCACGGCGATGGGGTTGTTGATCTCGTGCGCCACGCTGGCCGTGAGCTGGCCGATGGCGGCCAGCTTCTCGGACTTGACCAGTTGCGCCTGGGCCTGCTGCAGCGAGGCATTGCTCTGCGCGAGCTCGCGCGTACGCTCGATGACCTTGGCGTCCAGCTCCTCGGCCCAGCGCTGCAGGGTGCGCGTCTTCTCGTCGATCACGTCCAGCAGCTCGTCCAGGTGGGCTGCCAGCGCGCCGATCTCGTCACGCGCGGCCACGGGGCCCACGCGTGCGCCCGTGTCGCCATCCTCCACGCGCTGCATGGTCTGGTTCATCTGCTCCAGCGGGCGGAAGATGCTGCGCGCCCAGCGCAGCGAGAACAGCGCCGCGAGGATCATCACCAGCACGAAGATGCCGACGATCAGCGCCAGCATGCCGTACTTGAGGTAGCGGAAGGGCTGCTCCAGGTAGCCCACGTAGAGCATCCCGATGCGCTCGCCCGTGGCGTCGAGCAGCGGCTCGTAGGCCGAGACGTACCAGTCGTTGACCACGAAGGCGCGGTCCAGCCAGGTCTCGCCATGGGTGAGCACGGCCTCGCGCACGGCCTGCGAGACACGCGTGCCGATGGCGCGCTCGTCGCGGAACAGGCGCACATTGGTCGTGATGCGCACGTCGTCCATGAACAGCGTGGCTGTGCCGTGGCTGCCGAAGGGCAGCGAGCCCTCGGGATAGACGATGCGGTTGATGTGGTCGATGAAGGGCAGGTTCTGGTTGAGCAGCACGCCGCCGCGCAGCAGGGCCACGATGCTGCCCTGGGCGTCGCGTACCGGGGTGGTGGCCAGCATGACCAGGGCCCGGTCCTCGACCGGGCGCGCGATGGGCACCGCACCGCGCGTGGCGATCAGCGGGATGTGGATGCGCGGGGCCAGATGCGGCGCCAGCGCCAGCAGCTCCCCGGGTTCGAGCCGGGTCAGGGCGGCCTGGTCGGTGCTGACGCGGGCGTGGATGGCGGCCGGCCCGCTGGCCGGCGCGCGCAGCTCGGTCGGGGGCGCGGCGGTGGGGAGCCAGCCCGCGGTGATGAGCCGGCCGTCGAGCGCGTAGAGGTTGAAGAAGTCGAAGCCCAGGCGCTGGCGCTCGCGTCTCAGCAGCGACTGGACCGCGGGCAGGTCGCGCCGCTGCAGCGTCTGGTACAGGGCCTGGGAGGACGCCACGGCCTGCGTGCCGGACCCCACCTCCGACAGCACCTGCTCGAAATAGCCGCGCGCCACGGCCAGGTCGCTGCGTACCTTGGTGATCAGCAGCCGGTCGTAGGCCGCATTGCCCCAGATCACCAGCGCGCCCACCAGCAGCGGTAGCACCACCAGCAGCGGCAGCAAGGCCATGGCCAGCAGCTTGTTGCGGATGGAGTGGGTGAGCCAGCGTGGCGCCGGCAGTGCGGGCCCGCGTCGCTTCACGTCAGCGCCCATTCGGCGCAGCGCCGCTCCAGCGTGCGGCGCGAGATGCCCAGCAGCTGCGCCGCGCGGGTCTTGTCGCCCTGCACCGAGTCGAGCACGGCCAGGATGTGCTGCTTCTCCAGCGTCTGCAGGTCGGTGGGCAGCGCGGTGCTGGCGCGGCGTTTCTTGTCCATGGCGTAGAGCGCCGAGACGTTGAGGGCGCCCAGGATCAGCGAACGCTCGATCAGGTTGCGCAGCTCGCGCACATTGCCGGGCCAGTCGTACTGCATCAGGTAGTCCATCTCGGCCGTCGTGAGCCGCAGCGGCGTGGCGCCGAGCACGGGGGCGAGCTGGCTGGTGAAGTGCTGCACGAGGTCGGGGATGTCCTCCTTGTGCTCGCGCAGCGGCGGCAGGGTGAGTTCCACCACCTGCAGGCGGTAATAGAGGTCCTTGCGGAAACGGCCCTCGGCCACTTCCTGCTGCAGGTCGCGGTTGGTGGCGGCGATGATGCGCACGTTCACGGGCAGCAGCTGCTGGCTGCCCACGGGGCGGATCTGCAGGTCTTCCAGCGCGCGCAGCAGCGTGGCCTGCAGCGCCAGCGGCAGCTCGGCCACCTCGTCGAGGAAGAGCGTGCCGCCCTGGGCGTAGTAGAAGAGGCCGTCGCGCGCGCGCGTGGCGCCGGCGAAGGCCCCCTTGGCGTGGCCGAACAGCTCGCTCTCCATCAGCTCGGGCGAGACCGAGGCGCAGTTCACGGGCACGAAGGGGCCCTGGGCGCGCGGGCTCAAAGCGTGCAGCGCGCGCGCCACCAGTTCCTTGCCCGTGCCCGATTCGCCCTGCAGCAGCACCGTGCTGTTGACGGGCGCCACGCGCCGCACCGAGGCCGAGAGCGCGGCGATCTGGGCCGAGCGGCCGATCAGGCCGTTGTCGGCGAACTGGCTGCGCGAGAGCGTGTGGCGCAGCACGAAGTTCTCGCGCGCCAGCCGCGCGCTCTCGTAGCAGCGGCGCACGGCATTGAGGATCTGCGGCACCCGGAAGGGCTTGAGGATGAAGTCCGAGGCGCCGGCGCGCAGCGCCTCGATGGCCGTGTCCAGGTCCGCGAAGGCCGTGATCAGGATCACTTGGCCCGTGTAGCCGTGCTCGCGCAGGTCCTTGAGCCAGGCCACGCCGTTCATGCCGGGCAGGGCGATGTCCAGGATGATGAGATCCACGTGGTGGTCACGCAGCAGCGCCGCACCGTCCTCGGCGCTGCCGGCCTCGTGCACCGTCTGGCAGCGCGGCTTGAGGGTCTTGACGAGGAAGTTGCGCATGCCCGGCTCGTCATCGACGATGAGCACGGACCAGTAGGGCCAGCCCTCGGCCATCTTGGCGGAATCGGCAGGGTGCGGGGTCTGGGTCACGGTGTGCATGCGAAAGCTGAGGGATTCTATCGATCGGTCCCGAGCAATTTTCTCGGGTATCGGCGCCTGCGACGTGGCTGCAACACCGAAAGCAGATACGGATTGGGAAGCATTCTTATTTGTGGCTGCTCCCTTCGCGACAACTTGTCGCGCGGACTGCGTCAGGGTGTCCATGATGAGCCTCATGCTGCGAAGCAGCAAATGCTGCAACCCTCGCGGGTCCTTGTTTGCAGGCCTGCCGCACCCGTGCGTCCGTGCGAATCAATATATCAGTCGGTCATGAATTAAAGAGGAGACCCGAGGGAAAACACGGCGAAAGTTATCGCGGGATTCGCTTGATGAATCGATGCCGGGTTGATAAATTCGCATGAGGTTATGCATATCCGTTCCTATCCCGGCAACGGAATCAAGTCAGTCACAGGAGACCAGCATGAGTCAACAAGCCCAAGGGAAATTGTCGCGCCGCACCCTGTTCGCAGGGGCGGGCACGGTCGGCGCCGTGGCCGCAGTGGCCAGCCTGCTGCCCTCGGCACAGCCGTCCGAGCAGGCCGCCCAGGAACTCAAGCCGGCACCGAAGAACGGTGGCGGCTACCAGCTGACCGAACACGTCAAGCAGTATTACCAGACCACCCGCCTCTAATTCAAAGCTGGAGAGAGACATGTTGCTCACCAAGAAAGCCCCGGCGACCGAAGCCACGGCCCGTTCGCCCTTCGTGCACAGTCTGCGCCGCGGTCTCGCGCAGGCCCTGCCCACCATGGACCGCCGTGCCTTCCTGCGCCGCTCGGGCCTGGGCCTGGGCGTCGGCCTGGCCGCTTCGCAGCTGACCCTCGTCAAGAAGGCCCGCGCCGCCAGCAAGGTGGGCGTGGGTGACGGCAAGATCGAGGTCAAGCGCACCGTCTGCACGCACTGCTCGGTGGGCTGCGCCATCGATGCCGTGGTCGAGAACGGCGTCTGGACGCGCCAGGAGCCGGTGTTCGACTCGCCGATCAACCTGGGCGCGCACTGCGCCAAGGGCGCCTCGATCCG
>JAYNNS010000069.1:0-6085 GCA_038112835.1 Curvibacter sp.
GCACTGAGCCCCCCAAGAAAAAACCCCGCCTGGCGGGGTTTTTTGTTGGGGGGAGCCGACGGGGCTCACTTGTTGCTCAGGCACTGGCTCATGAACTGCTTGCGCTCCTCGCCGGTCTTGCCCGTGGCCTCGGCATTGCACTTCTTCATGCGTTCCTGCTGCGGCGTCATCTTGGACGTGGCTTCGGCCGGCTTGGCCTTGAGGCACTCGCTCATGTGCTTCTTGCGCTCCTCGCCTTTCTTGTCGCCGGCTTCCTTGTTGCACTGGGCCATGCGCTGCTGCTGCGCGGTGGGCTCCTTCTTCTCGTCGGCCTGGGCATGGCCCAGGGCCAGGCTCAGGCCCAGCGCCAGCAGGGGAAGTACTTTCTTCATGGGATCTCCTTGAGGTGGATGGGATGACGGGATGGCGGCAGAAATCTCAGCATACAACGCGGCGGCCGTCCACGGGGCTGACAAACGGTTACCGGGGCAGGTCCTGCGCCCGGACCGCAGCGGGACCCGATCAGTAGAATCAGGGCCATGTTGTCTGTCAAAAACGAACTGCTCCAGACCCTCGGCATCGTGCTGGAGCAGCTGCTGCCCGGCGCCGGCACCCGCGCGGCTTTCGAGAACCCCAAGCTGGCCGAGCACGGCGATCTGGCCACCAATGCGGCCATGCAGCTGGCCAAGCCGCTCAAGCAGCCCCCGCGTCAGGTGGCCGAGAGCCTGCGCAGCGCCCTGCTGGCCACGCCCGCCTTCTCGACCTGGGTCGAGGCGGTGGAGATCGCCGGCCCGGGCTTCATCAACATCCGCCTCAAGCCGGCCGCCAAGCAGCAGGTGGTGCGCGAAATCCTGGGCCAGGCCGCGCGCTACGGCCACCAGACGCCGCGCGGCCAGCGCATGATGGTCGAGTTCGTCTCGGCCAATCCCACCGGCCCGCTGCACGTGGGCCACGGCCGCCAGGCGGCGCTGGGCGATGCCATCTGCAACCTCTACGCCACCCAGGGCTGGGAGGTCTACCGCGAGTTCTATTACAACGACGCCGGCGTGCAGATCAACACCCTGGCCGCCAGCGTGCAGCTGCGCGCCCAGGGCTACAAGCCGGGCGACGCCGAATGGCCGAGCGGCGAGAATGCCGCCGCCTACAACGGCGACTACATCGCCGACATCGCGGCCGACTTCATGGCGAAAAAGACCGTGACGTCCGACGACCGTGAATTCACCGCCAGCGGCGACGTCCACGACCTCGACGGCATGCGCCTCTTTGCCGTGGCCTACCTGCGCCACGAGCAGGACCTGGACCTGCAGGCCTTCGCGGTGAAGTTCGACAACTACTACCTGGAGTCGAGCCTGTACACCAGCGGCAAGGTCGATGCCGCGGTGGAGAAGCTGCGCCAGGCCGGCAAGACCTACGAGCACGACGGCGCGCTGTGGCTCAAGTCCACCGACTACGGCGACGACAAGGACCGCGTCATGCGCAAGGGCGACGGCACCTACACCTACTTCGTGCCGGACGTGGCTTACCACATCACCAAGTTCGAGCGCGGCTTCGAGAAAGTGGTCAACATCCAGGGCACGGACCACCACGGCACGATCGCGCGCGTGCGCGCCGGCCTGCAGGCCGTGGGCCTGGGCATCCCGGCCGGGTTCCCCGACTACGTGCTGCACACCATGGTGCGCGTGGTGCGCGGCGGCCAGGAAGTGAAGATCTCCAAGCGCGCCGGCAGCTACGTGACCCTGCGCGACCTGATCGAGTGGACCAGCAAGGACGCGGTGCGCTTCTTCCTGCTCAGCCGCAAACCCGACACCGAGTACACCTTCGACGTCGATCTGGCCGTGCAGAAGAACAACGACAACCCGGTCTATTACGTGCAGTATGCCCACGCACGGATCTGCTCGGTCATCAACACCTGGCGCGAGAAGGAAGGCGGCCATCGCAGCGCGCTCAAGGACGTGGACCTGTCCGTGCTCGACAGCCCGGCGGCCCAGAGCCTGATGCTGCAGCTGGCCAAATACCCCGAGATGCTCACGGCCGCCGCACAGGACTTCGCGCCGCACGACGTGACCTTCTACCTGCGTGAGCTCGCCGCCAGCTACCACAGCTACTATGATGCCGAGCGCATCCTCGTCGAGGACGAGAAGCTCAAGCTGGCGCGCCTGGCCCTGGTCGCCGCCACCGCGCAGGTGCTGCACAATGGTCTGGCCGTGCTGGGCGTGAGCGCGCCGGAGAAGATGTGACGCCCCGAGGGCGCACCGAACGATAGGAACCCGAACACGACATGAAACAGCAACGCGGCGGCATCCTCCTGGGCCTGATCATCGGCGTCGTCATCGGCCTGGCCGTGGCGCTGGTCGTGGCCCTGTACGTGACCAAGACCCCGGTCCCCTTCCTCAACAAGGGGCAGAACCGCACACCCGAGCAGGATGCGGCCGAGGAAAAGCGCAACAAGGACTGGGACCCCAACGCCCCCCTCTACAACAAGAGCAAGCCGGCCGCCCCCAAGCCCCCGGAGACCGCGAAGCCCGCGCCCGCACCGGCGGTGAAGACCCCCCCGCCCAAGGCCGATGCCAGGGACAGCAAGCCCTCGGCCGACCCGCTGGGCGATCTGGCCAAGGCCAAGGCGGGCACCGACCCCTATGTCTATTTCATCCAGGTCGGCGCCTTCCGCACCCCCGAGGACGCCGAGACCCAGCGCGCCAAGCTCTCGCTGACCGGCGTCGAGGCCAAGGTCAGCGAGCGCGAGCAGGCCGGGCGCATGCTCTACCGTGTGCGCGTCGGTCCCTACGACAAGAAGGAAGACGCCAACAAGGTCAAGAGCCAGCTGGAAGCCGCGGGCTACGAGACCGCCATGGTGTCTGCCCCGCGCTAGCCCCCCGACCACCCCCTCGGCATGCGTGTGGACCGCCTCTTGGATTGAACTTTTGGCCGCGCCCGGGTGTCCCATCCGGGCATTTCCATGGAGCCCCTGCAGATGATCAAACGTCGTGAATTCACCCTGGCCCTGGCGGGCAGCGCCGCCTTGCCCGCCCTCGCCCAGCTGCGTTTCGAAGCCGGCAAGGACTACCTGCCGCTGGACAAGCCTGCGCCGGTCGAGGCGCCCGCGGGCAGGATCGAGGTGGTCGAGTTCTTCTGGTACAACTGCCCGCACTGCAATGCCTTCGAGCCGGCACTGGAAGCCTGGATCAAGCGCGCCCCCAAGGACGTGGCCGTGCGCCGCATCCCCGTGGCCTTCAGCAGCGCCTTCCAGGACCAGCAGCGCCTGTACTACACGCTCGAGGCCATGGGCCTGGTCGAGAGACTGCACACCAAGGTCTTCCAGGCCATCCACGTCGAGCGCAAGCGCCTGGAGAAGGCCGACGTGATCGCCGACTGGGTGGCCAGCCAGGGCGTGGACAAGGCCAAGTTCATGGAACAGTTCGCCTCCTTCAGCGTGGCCTCCAAGGTCAGCCGTGCCGGCCAGCTGACCGCCGCCTACAAGGTCGAAGGCGTCCCCGCCATGGGCGTGGCCGGCCGCTTCTACACCGACGGCACACTCACCCGCAGCATGGACCGCTCGCTGCAGGTGGTGGACTACCTGGTCGGGGAAGTGCGCAAGGGGCGCTGACTCTTCTTGCGCCCTGTCTGGCCGAGGCCCGCTTTCGAGCGGGCTTTCTTTTTTCATCGTGCTTGCGTGTGTGGCATTGCCGCCGAGCCAGCAACCAGAAGATCAGATCTCGATCTTCGACCCCAGCTCCACCACCGCGTTGTTCGGCAGGTTCAGGAACTCCGCCGCCGCGCTCGCGTTGTGGTGCATCTGCGCGAACAGCTTCTCGCGCCAGGGCATCATGCCGTGGCCCATGGAGGGGATCACGATGTCGCGCGAGAGGAAGTAGCTTGTGGTCATCTGCTCCAGCGAGCAGCCCTGGTTGCGTACCTGCTGCAGGGCCTCGGGCAGGTCGGGGTCGTTCTTGAAGCCGTAGTTCACGATGACCTGCCAGCAGTCGTGGCCCAGGGGCTCGATCTCGACGCGCTTGTCCAGGCCGATCCAGGGCACCTCGTGGCTGCGCACGGTGACGAAGAGGTTGTTCTCGTGCAGCACCTTGTTGTGCTTGAGGTTGTGCAGCAGGGCGTTGGGCACGTTGCCGGGCTCGGCGGTCAGGAAGACGGCCGTGCCCTCGACACGCACCGGCGGGCTGATGAAGACGGCCTCCAGGAAGCTGCGCAGGTCCAGCGCATCCTGGCGCAGCGCCGTGTTGAGCTGGGCGCGCCCCTGCTTCCAGGTGGTCATGAGGGTGAAGATGGCGCCACCGATGGCCAGCGGGAACCAGCCGCCGTCGAAGAGCTTGAGGAGGTTGGAGCTGAAGAAGGCCAGGTCGACAAGGAAGAAGGAGCCGGTGGCCGCGATGCACAGCCACAGCGGGTATTTCCAGCCGTAGCGGATCACGAAGAAGGTCAGCACCGTGGTGATCAGCATGTCCAGCGTGACCGCGATGCCGTAGGCCGCGGCCAGGTTGCTCGACGAGCGGAACAGCAGCACGGCCAGCACGATGGCAACGAACAGGCCCCAGTTGACGAAGGGCATGTAGATCTGGCCCGTGTCCTTGACGCTGGTGTGCTGCACCTGCAGGCGCGGCAGGTAGCCGAGCTGGATGACCTGCTTGGTCACGCTGAAGGCGCCCGTGATCAGGGCCTGCGAGGCGATCACCGTGGCCATGGTGGCCAGACCCACCATGGGCAGCAGGGCCCACTCCGGCGTCATCAGGTAGAAGGGGTTCTTGACCGTCTCGGGGCGGCTCAGCAGCAGCGCGCCCTGGCCGAAGTAGTTGAGGGTGAGCGCCGGCATGACCACGCTGAACCAGGCCAGGCGGATGGGCTTCTTGCCGAAGTGGCCGAGGTCGGCATACAGCGCCTCGGCGCCGGTCACGCACAGCACCAGCGCGCCGAGGATGATGAAGGTGGTGCCCGGATAGCTGAAGATGAAGCCCAGGGCATGGTGCGGGCTCAGGGCCCAGAGGATGGCCGGGTTGCGCGCGATCTGCGCCACGCCCAGCAGGCCGATAGCCGTGAACCAGAGCAGCGTGATCGGGCCGAAGAACTTGCCGATGCCGGCGGTGCCGCGCTTTTGCACCGCAAAGAGCGCGAAGAGGATGAGCAGGGTCAGCGGGATCACGGCGGTCTTGAAGGCCGGCGAGACCACCTCCAGACCTTCGACGGCCGAGAGCACGGAAATGGCGGGGGTGATGACGCCGTCGCCGTAGAACAGGCAGGTGCCGAAGATGCCGATCAGCAGCAGGGTGCGCCGCAGCCGGGGCTGGTCCTTGACCGACTGCGAGGCCAGGGCCAGCATGGCCACCAGGCCGCCTTCGCCGTTGTTGTCGGCCCGCAGGATCAGCGTGACGTACTTGAGCGAGACGATGACCGTCAGCGTCCAGAAGAAAAGCGAGAGGATGCCGTAGACGTTGTCGGGCGTGAATTCGACGTGGCCCGAACCGAAGACTTCCTTGATGGCGTACAGGACGCTGGTGCCGATGTCGCCGTAGACGACGCCGATGGCGCCCAGGGTCAGGGCGGCAAGCGAGGATTTGGAAGCCGACACGAGAAGACGGGAACTGGTGTGGGATGCGGAGTTGCCATTGTGCGCCTGCCACCGCGCACTTCAAACCGTCCCCGCGCAGGAAAACGCTTGGGCCACGAAAATGTTGCGCCGCAGCAACCGATCCGGCTCAGGCGTAGACCTCGGCCTCGGGGTCGGTGGCCTCCAGCTCGTAGCTGGCCGAGAGCATGGCCAGGCGCCCGATCACGCCGTACATGTAGAAGCGGTTGGGCGCACTGGCACCGGGTTTGGCGCCCGGCTGCGGCAGGTGGGTGCTCTGGTCGAAGGCCAGGGGCACGAAGCTGGCACCCGGGGCGTTGAGGTTCTCGTCCACGCCACGTTCGGCATGGATGCGGTAGAAGCCACCGACCACATAGCGGTCCATCATGTAGACCACGGGCTCGGCCACGGCGTCGTGCATGCGCTCGTTGGTGATCACGCCTTCCTGGATGATGACCTCGTGCACTTCCTGGCCGTCCTTGATCACGCTCATCTTGTTGCGCGTGCGGCGGTTCAGGTCTTCCAGCTCCTTGG
>JAYNNS010000069.1:6095-11141 GCA_038112835.1 Curvibacter sp.
CGCGCACGGTCATGATGCCCATGCCGTAGGTGCCGTTGTCGGCCTTGACCACGACGAAGGGCTTTTCCTTGATGCCGTATTCCTTGTACTTGCGGCGGATCTTGCCCAGCAGCGCATCGACATTGCTGCTCAGGCAGTCCATGCCCGAGCCTTCGCTGAAGTTGACCTCCCCGCAGTGATTGAACAGGGGGTTGATCAGCCAGGGGTCGATGCCCAGCAGCTTGCCGAAGCGCTTGGACACCTCTTCATAGCTCTGGAAGTGCCTGCTCTTGCGCCGCACCGACCAGCCTGCGTGCAGGGGCGGCAGCAGGTACTGCTCGTGCAGGTCCTCGAGGATGCCGGGGATGCCGGCCGAGAGGTCGTTGTTGAGCAGGATGGTGCAGGGGTCGAAGTCCTTCAGGCCCAGCCGGCCCCGGTTGCGGATCACGGGCTCCAGCGTCACGGTCTCGCCGCCGGGCAGCTCGATGGTGGTGTTCTTCTTGACCTCGGGACTGATGGAGCCGATGCGCACGTTCAGGCCGGCCATGTGGAAGATGCGCCGCAACTGCGCCACATTGCTCAGGTAGAAGGTGTTGCGCGTGTGGTTTTCGGGGATGAGCAGCAGGTTGCGTGCTTCGGGGCAGATCTTCTCGATCGCGGCCATGGCGGCCTGCACGGCCAGCGGCAGCATCTCGGCCGTGAGGTTGTTCCAGCCGCCGGGGTAGAGGTTGGTGTCGACCGGCGCGAGCTTGAAGCCCGCGTTGCGGATGTCCACCGAGCTGTAGAAGGGCGGCGTGTGCTCCATCCACTCCAGCCGGAACCAGCGCTCGATGGCCGGCATGGAGTCCAGGATGCGCTGTTCGAGTTCGTTGATGGGGCCGGTCAGGGCCGTGATGAGATGGGGAACCATGATGTCCTTGCGCGCGCCCCGATGCGGCCTTCGGCCACCTCCCCCCACCGGGGGGCGATGCGGCGGCCCGGCAGAGCCGGCTCCGCGCATCCTCGTCGTGAGCTTGGTTGTTGCTAGTTTCTGACCTCACCTTGGCCCAAAACGACATATTTCAAGGAGGTCAGGCCTTCCAGGCCGACCGGGCCGCGGGCGTGGAACTTGTCCGTACTGATGCCGATCTCGGCACCCAGGCCGTATTCGAAGCCATCGGCAAAGCGGGTGCTCGCATTCACCATCACGCTGCCCGAATCGACCTCGGTCAGGAAAGCCTGGGCGTGCAGGTGATCGCGCGTGAGGATGGCATCGGTGTGGTGGCTGCCGTAGCGGTTGATGTGGGCGATGGCCTCGTCGAGCCCGGCCACGACCTTGACGGCGATGATGGGCGCGAGGTATTCCTCGTACCAGTCCTGCTCCGTCGCCTCCTTGAGCTTGGCACCGGGGATGCCCGCCAGAATGGCCCAGGACTCGGGGCAGCAGCGCATCTCCACGCCCTTGGCCGCATAGACCGCGCCGATGCGCGGCAGGAAATCGGGCGCCACGCCGCGCGCCACCAGCAGGCTTTCTGTGGCGTTGCAGGGGCTGTACTTCTGCGTCTTGGCGTTGTCGGCCACCTTGACGGCCATGTCGAGGTCGCAGGGATCGTCCACATAGGTGTGGCAGTTGCCGTCCAGGTGCTTGATCACGGGCACCTTGGCCTCGCGGCTGATGCGTTCGATCAGGGACTTGCCGCCGCGCGGGATGATCACGTCCACGTACTCGGGCATGGCGATGAGCTGGCCCACGACCTCGCGGTCCGTGACCGGCACGAGCTGCACCGCCTCGGCCGGCAGACCGGCCTCGAGCAGGGCCTGCTGCACGAGTGCGGCCAGGGCCTTGTTGGAATCGATGGCCTCGGAGCCGCCGCGCAGGATACAGGCGTTGCCGCTCTTGATCGAGAGGCTGGCCGCCTCGATGGTCACATTGGGCCGGCTCTCGTAGATCATGCCGAAGACGCCGATGGGCACGCGCATCTGGCCCACGCGGATGCCGCTGGGCTGCTGCTTCATGCCGATGATCTCGCCGATGATGTCGCCCATGGCCGCGAGCTGCTCACAGCCCTGCGCCACGGTCTCGATGACCTTGGGCGTGAGCTTGAGGCGGTCCACCAGGGGCTCGGCCAGGCCGGCCGCCTGGGCGCGGGCCAGGTCCTTCTCGTTCTCTCGCGCCAGGGCCGCCGTGTTGGCACGCAGCAGGGCGGCCAGGCGGCGCAGGGCATCGTTCTTCTTCGCGGCGCTGGCCTTGGCCATGCCGGCCGCGGCCACGCGTGCCTGCCGGCCCAGGGTCTGGGTCAGCTCGGCAAGACGGGCGGCGTTGTCGGGCGCATTCATGGCGCTCATTTTCTCACGCCGGCGGTTTTCGCGGCGGGCAGCGCACAGAGCCCGCAAAGCTGCAGGGCCAGGCGCTGCAGGGCCTGCCAGCCATCGGACGGCCAGTCCGCCACCTTGAGCCCCTTGACGATGCCGTCGACCTGATGGGCGGCCTGCAGCAGGTTGGCCAGGTCGGTCGGACTCAGCAGGGGCAGCACGCGCTCGTAGAGCTTTTCCTTCAGGCCCCAGACGCGCTGCTCGCGCAGGGCCATCGGCAGGGGCCGGCCGGCCGCCATGGCATCCTTGACGCGCTTGAGCGCGCGGATGTCCTCCGCCAGCGCATAGTGCACCAGCACCTCGGCCTCGCCTTCGGCCTTGAGGCCGTCGAGCATGCGCTGCACGCGCGCCATCTGCCCGGCGAGCACGGCCTCGGACAGCTTGAAGACGTCGTAGCGTGCGACGTTGAGCACCGCACTCTCGACCTGCTCGAATCCGAGCTCGCCCTGCGGGTAGAGCAGCGCGAGCTTCTGGATCTCCTGGTGCGCAGCCAGCAGATTGCCCTCGACGCGGTCGGCGAAGAACTGCAGCGTGCGCTGGCCCTCCTCGCCCTCGGTGACGCGCTGGCCCTGCGCCGCGAGACGCTGGGCGATCCACTGCGGCAGCGCACGGCGCTCGACGGGATCGACCTGGACCGTGACACCGTAGCTTTCCAGCGCGCCGAACCAGGCGCCGGTCTTGGTGGCCTTGTCCAGGCGCGGCAGCAGCACGAGCGTGAGCGTGCTGTCGTTGCCCTGGGCGCTTTCGGCCAGCTGCTGCAGGGCCGCGCTGCCGTCCTTGCCCGGCTTGCCCGAGGGGATGCGGATCTCGACGATCTGCCTGTCGGCGAACAGGCTCAGCGAGCCGCCGGCGGCCAGCACGGCGCTCCAGTCGAAATGCGCGCCGGCCACGGTGTGCACGGTGCGTTCGGTGTAGCCCTGCGCGCGCGCCGCGGCGCGGATGGCGTCCGCCGCCTCCTGCTGCAGCAGGGGCTCGTCGCCATGGACGGTGTAAAGGCTTTTGAGGCCGCGCTGCAGCTGGGCGGCGAGCTGGGCGGCGGCGACTTGCATGGCGGGCCCGCCTCAGAGCTTCCGGACGGCCGCCAGACGGCGCGCGATCTGCTGCACCATGTCGCTCTGCATATTGCGGTAGAGCATGGCCTCCTCGACCTCCTTGGACAGGGCGAAGGCTTCGGAGTAGCTCATGGTGCGCTGCTGCACGAGCTCGGTCTCGGGGATCAGTTCCTTGCCCAGCGGGGTCCGCAGACGGAACTTGAGGTTCAGGCGCAACTGGAATTCACGCACCTGGCCGGTGGCACCGAGGCCCACGACGGTCTTGGTCCGGCGTTCACCGTAGACGTCGAGGAGCACTTCGGCGTCCTTGAGCTGCGCGCTGTCGGTAAGGTAGCGCAGCTCGCCACCGGCTTGCAGCTGACGCTGCAGCTCGACGCCCAGCGGCGAATTCGGCGCCACGCTGCTGTAGAGCGTGCTGAAGGCGTAGTTGGCCGGTTGACGCAGCCCGAAGCCGCAGCCCGCCAAGGCCAGCAGTGCGGCACAGGACAGCCAGAGCGACAGGCGACGGACCATGCCTCAGAGCACCACGTTGACCAGGCGGCCCGGCACGACGATGACGCGCTTGACCGCACCGCCCTGGGACCGCACCGGCTCGCTGGCCACGGCGATGGCCTCGATCGCCTCCTTGGCTGCGCCCGCGGGCACCCGGATGGCGCCGCGCAGCTTGCCGTTGATCTGCAGCATGAGTTCGACTTCGTCCTGCTGCAGGGCCGCCGGGTCCACCTGCGGCCAGGGGGCGTCGAGCAGGTCACCCAGCACGCCGGCATAGCCGAGCTCGCTCCAGAGCACGTGCGTGATGTGCGGCGTGGCCGGGTAGAGGCAGCGCAGCAGGATGCCGAAGCCCTCGATCAGCGCGACCTCGGCACCGGGCGTGCCCATGGCCTTGAAATCTTCCAGCGCATTGAGCAGCTTCATGGCGCCCGAGACCACGGTGTTGTACTGCATGCGTTGGTAGTCGTAGTCCACCTTCTTGAGCACGCTATGGATCTCAAGACGCAGGGCCTTGGCCTCCTTGCCGAAGCTCACGTCCTGGAGCTGGCGCGCCCCCGCCACGCTGGCCAGCGCCGCGCCATGGTCCAGGCCGGCCAGCTTGACGCCGAAGTTCCAGACCCGGCGCAGGAAGCGGTAGCTGCCCTCCACGGCCGCGTCGTTCCACTCCAGCGTGGCCTCGGGCGGCGCGGTGAACATGGTGTAGAGGCGCGCGGTGTCGGCCCCGTACTTCTCGATCAGGTCCTGCGGGTCCACGCCATTGTTCTTGGACTTGGACATGGTGCCCACGCCCTCGTAGTCGATGGCCGTGCCCGCGGGCAGGCTGCCCACGGCCTTGTTGAGCTTCGCGCCGACGATCTTGCCGCCGGCGTCCAGCACGTGGTCCACGTCCTGCGGCCAGAAGTACTCCTTGCCGCCCTTGTCGGTACGGCGCGAGTAGATGTGGTTGAGCACCATGCCCTGCGTGAGCAGCTTGGTGAAGGGCTCGTCCACCTTGACCAGGCCCAGGTCGCGCATGACCTTGGTCCAGAAGCGCGCGTACAGCAGGTGCAGGATCGCGTGCTCGATGCCGCCGATGTACTGGTCCATCGCGGCGCCCTGGCGCATCCAGTAGGCCGTGCCGTCGCCGACCATCGCGTCCTTGTTCTGCGCGTCGCAGTAGCGCATGAAGTAC
>JAYNNS010000070.1:0-11113 GCA_038112835.1 Curvibacter sp.
GGCCGAGGCCGCGCGCCCGGCCCCGCGCCGCGGCGGACCGCCCATCCTGCGCCACATCGACACCAGCCCCGTGGGCTTCGCCGTGTTCGAGCGCGTGCTGCTGTCGGTGCATCCGGCCGACTGCGCGGCGCGCGATGCCTACGCCACGCGCCTGCTGCAGGCCAGCAACACCGAGGTGCGCACGGCCAGCAGCCGCCTGCCCGCCTCGCCGGCCGATCTGAAGCTGCGCGTGGTCAACCAGAAGTACTACGGCTTTCTCGATCTGCGCCGCGAACTGACGCGCCAGCTGGACCACTGGCAGACCGAGCTGCTCAACCCGCGCGGACGTTTCTCCAACTGGGCCGCCCTGCTCGACGCGCGCCTGTCCCTGCACCAGCTCGACGAGATCTGTGAAGACCAGCGCACCGCCGTGCAGGACTGGATCGAGACCCTCAAGGGCTGGCCTGAAGCCGCGACGGTCGCGGCCCAGCGTGAGCGCGACCTGCTCCTGGTGCGCAGCCGCGATGTGCTGGAGCACATCGAGCGCGTGGTGCACCACGTGCGCCGGCTCGAGCAGAGCGTGGAGACCGCGGTGCAGATCCACTTCAACGCCCAGAGCAACCGCACCAACGACATCATGCGCACGCTCACCGTGCTCACCGCCATCTTCCTGCCGCTGAACCTGATCGCAGGCATCTTCGGCATGAACTTCGATGTCATCCCCCTGATCCACGAAGACAGCGGCTTCTGGTGGGCCATGGCCTCGATGGGCCTGACGGCCATCGCACTGGCCCTGCTGTTCTGGCGCAAGCGCTACCTCGATCGCAGCGGGCGCTGAGCCGCACCTTTGTGCCAGATCAAACAGCGCCCACCTTGCCGCGCCGCGGCAGGCCGGGCTTGACCTGCCGCAAACCTGCGCCCGGGGTACGGGCATCCAATGTGTTCCGGGCATCGCGCCCTGATCTCATCTCGAAGAAGGAACACATCATGAAGAAAAGTCTCCTGGCTGCAGCCGCCCTCGCCTCCCTGCTCTGCGGCACCGCCTATGCCCAGGCCCAGGAGGGTCCGTGGCTGGTGCGCGTGCGCGCCGTGGACCTGCAAAGCGCCAACGGCGACAACACCGGCCTGAACCTGAGCGTCAACGACAAGGTCATCCCCGAAGTCGACATCTCCTACTTCTTCACCCGCAACATCGCGGCCGAACTCGTGCTGACCGTGCCCCAGAAGCACGCCCTGCGCTCCGGCGCCAGCGACATCGGCACCCTCAAGCACCTGCCGCCCACCCTGCTGCTGCAGTACCACTTCGACGCCCCCGGCTACAAGCCCTATGTGGGCGCGGGCCTGAACTACACCCGCTTCAGCAGCGTGAACCTGACGGTGGCCGGCGCCGACATCGAGCGCAAGAGCGTGGGCGGCGCGCTGCAGGTCGGCGTGGACATCCCGCTGTCCAGGAACCTGTCCCTGAACCTCGACCTGAAGAAGGTCTACATCGACACCGACGTCTCCCTCAGTGGCGCCAAGCAGGGCACCTTCAAGGTCGACCCGCTGCTGGTGGGGGTGGGCCTGGGCTGGCGCTTCTGAGCGCGCGCGCCACGCATGACGAGCCGGGGCCGCCAGCCCCGGCTTTTTCATTCCGGCGCGGTGCCGATCTTGAGCCGCGCGAGCAGGTCGCCCACCAGCTCCAGGCGGATCAGCGGGCTGTCCACCGCCAGGAACTGCTGCTTGAGCTGCGGGCTCACGGGCAGGATGTCGCACCAGCGGTTCGCGAGCCAGCCGCAATCGTCCCACTGCAGCGGCGCCTGGATCGGCAGCTCGTCGCCGGGCTGGGCCTGGGCCTGCATGTGCTGCAGCAGGCGCTGAAGGCCGACGCGCACGGGCGCCAGATCCGGCGGTACGGCCACCCGCGGGTCGTCGTCCAGGTACTCGGCCTCGCCGGTCCACAGGCCGTGCTTCATCTGCTCGCTGCGCAACAGGCGGAAGCGCCGGCCGCCGCGACAGCGGATCAGCATCAGGCCGGGCTGGGGCCGCTCGTACATCTCGAGATGCGCCAGCGTGCCGATGGCGTGGAAGACCTCGACGGGCGCAGCCTCGCCCGCCGCCGGTGCCTGCCGCACCTCGCTGCCCTGCGTGAGGCAGACGACGCCGAAGGGCGCACCCTCCTTCTGGCAGCGCTGGATCAGGTCGAGGTAGCGCACCTCGAAGATGCGCAAGGGCAGCACCCCGCCGGGAAACAGCACGGTCTGCAGCGGGAACAGGGGCAGTTGAAAGGTATCGGGCATCAAGGCGGTGCGAGCTGGAACAGGCGCGCGCCATTGTCCCAGGCGATGCGGCGTGCCACTTCCGGCGGCAGCTCGCCCAGCCAGCGGCGGTAGCCTTGCATGAGCCCGTCGTAGTAAAGCCAGCGCTGGTTGACCCAGGTGTCGGAGCCGATCAGGAAGCGGTCGGGAAACTTCAGCATCAGCGCGCGCCAGTCCGGACACAACCGCTCCTGGCCGCGATCGTCCACGCAGCTCAGGCCGGGGCGGTAGGACAGCTCGCCCATGAGCCTGGGATATTTCTCCAGCAGAGCCTGCACACGCGCCACCGACGGGCCGCCGATGCCCGTGTGGGCCCAGATCAGACGGGCCTGCGGCGCGTGCACCATCAGCAGGTCGATCGCCACGTCGTCCACGTGCGCGAGCACGGCGAGCTCGTGCTGCTGGGCGTACTGCATCAGCTTCTTCGCCACCGGACCGTTGGCGTTGGCGCTGTCGTACAGATGGAACTCGCCGATGCCGCGGTAGGGTCCGGCCGCCGTGCCGCGCGCATGCTCCTGCTGCACCATGGTGTAGATGCTCTCGTCGCGGAACCAGCTGCCATAGTCGTCGCGGTTGCGGTAGAGGCGGATGAAGGGCACCACCGCCACGCCGGCCGCGCGCGTCTGCTCGCGCGCCGCGGCCAGGGTCTTGGTACCGTCATTGGGCCGGCTGTTGGCGATGATGGCGCGCACGCCGTTGCGCTGCATGCGCGCCAGCACGTCATCCAGTGGATGCGGACCCTGCCAGGCCTCGTCGTTGTAGTGCAGATGGGCGTCGAACAGCGGCCCGCCGTAGTCGGCGGCCAGGGCACAGCCCGAGACCAGCAGCAGCGACGCCAGCAGGGCCTTCATACTCAGCCCACGTGCTTCGCGAGGAAGGCCAGGGTGCGCTCGCGCGCGAGACGGGCGGCATCGGCGTTGTAGCTGCCACGATGATCGCAGTTGAAGCCGTGGTTGGCCGCATAGATGTGGACCTCGACTTCCGGATGCGCACGCTTGAAAGCCTCGACGCCGTCGAGCGGAATCCAGTGGTCCTGCTCGCCGAAGTGCGCCAGCACAGGGCAGCGGGGCATGCGCGCGATCTCGGCCTCGGTCGTGATGCCGCCGCCGTAGTAGGGCACGGCCGCACTCACGCCCTTGAGCAAGCAGGCGGCGCGCCAGGTCAGCAGACCGCCCCAGCAATAGCCCACCACGCCGACCTTGCCGGCCTGGGCAGCGTGCCCGATGGCGGCCTGGATGTCCTGCAGCACGCCGGGCGCATCCGGGTTCATCCCCAGGGCCTCGACCGCAGCCTTGAGCGCCATGCCCGCCGTCATGTCGTCCGGCTGGTAGCCGAGCTCGACGCCGGGCTTGACGCGGTGGAAGTTGGCCGGCGCCACGGCCAGATAACCGGCGGCGGCGTAGCTGTCGGTGACCTCGCGGATGTGGGTGTTGACGCCGAAGATCTCCTGCAGCACCACGATGCCGCCGCGCGGCCGGCCGGCCGGCTGGGCCACATAGGCCGGGCAGACAAAGCCGTCGGCGGCCTTGAGGTCGATGAACTGTCCCATGTCCGTTTGCTCCTTGTTGGCGTTCTTGTGGGCAAGCCGCCCCAATGGCGGCGGTCCGCGGCAATGGTATCTTGTCGCCATGACAGCTGCAGGAGCATGGATTTGAACCCCGTCGTGCTGATCACCGGTGGCGGTCGCGGCATCGGCGCGGCCACCGCCTTGCTGGCCGCGCGGCGCGGCCACGCCGTGGCCGTGAACTACACCGCCAACTCGCTGGCCGCCGACGAGGTGGTGCGCCAGATCCGCGCCGGAGGCGGCACGGCGATGGCCGTGCGCGCCGACGTGGCCGACGAAGCCCAGGTGCAGGCCATGTTCGAGCAGATCGACGCGAAGTTCGGACGACTCGACGCGCTGGTCAACAACGCCGGCGTGGTGGACACCACGCAGCGGGTGGACGAGCAGAACCTGGCGCGCTGGCAGCGCATGTTCGCCATCAATGTCTTCGGCACCATGCTGTGCGCGCGCGAGGCCGTGCGCCGCATGAGCACGCGCCATGGAGGCCGTGGTGGCGCCATCGTCAACGTGAGCAGTGTAGCGGCCACGCTGGGCGCGGCGGGCCAGTACGTGGACTACGCGGCGGCCAAGGGCGCGGTCGACGTCTTCACGCTGGGCCTGGCGCGCGAGGTGGCTGCCGAGGGCATCCGCGTCAACGCCGTGCGCCCGGGCATCATCGCCACCGAGATCCATGCCAGCGGCGGCCAGCCCGGCCGCGCGCAGCGCCTGGCGCCGCAGATCCCGCTGCAACGCCCGGGCACGGCGCAGGAAGTCGCGAATGCCATCGCCTGGCTGCTCTCGGACGAGGCCAGCTATGCCACGGGCAGCATCGTGGACATCACCGGAGGACGCTGATGACAACCCCCACCTATTACTGGGAAGACCTCGAAGTGGGCAGTACGCGCGAGCTCGGCAGCGTGAGTCCGACGCGCGAGCAGATCCTGGACTTCGCGCGCCAGTTCGACCCGCAGCCCTTCCACCTGGACGACGACGCCGCCGCGGCCTCGGTCTTCGGCCGGCTCTGCGCCAGCGGCTGGCACACCTGTGCGATGGCCATGCGCCTGATGGTCGATAACTTCCTCTCGCAGGCTGCCGCCCTGGGTTCGCCGGGCCTGGAGAGCCTGAAATGGACCAAGCCGGTCTACCCGGGCGACACGCTCACGCTGCGCCACATCGTGATGGACCGCCGGCCCATGGCCAGCCGGCCGCACGTGGGGCTGGTGCGCACGGTCTGGGAAATGCGCAACCAGCACGGTGAACAGGTGCTGCATATGGAAGGCTGGGGCATGTTCCGGCGCCGCACACCGGCGTCTTCCACCCGCGCCGAGGATTGAGCATGGATTTCAAGCCCCTGATCACGCTGCTGGCCATCGTCAACCCGCTGGCCATCGTGCCCTTCTTCATCCACTACACCCAGGACTTCACCCCCGAGCAGCGCCGGCGCACGATCTGGATCTCGTCCTTCAGCGCCTTCGCGGTCATCGCCATCAGCGCCCTGCTGGGCCTGCAGCTGCTGGCCTTCTTCGGCATCTCGCTGGCAAGTTTCCAGGTCGGCGGCGGCATGCTGCTGCTGACCTCGGCCCTGGCCATGATCAACGCGCAGCCGGCCGAGGCCAAGTCCAACGCCGAGGAGATGCAGGACGCCGCCGCGCGCGCCAGCATCGCCGTGGTACCGCTGACCATCCCCCTGCTCACGGGACCGGCCACCATGTCCACCGTGGTGATCTATGCCGACAAGGCGCAGACCCTGTGGCAGCTCGGCACGCTGGTGGGCTACGGCGTGGTCGTGGCCGCCGCCACGGCCCTGTGCTTCGCGCTGGCCGAACCGATCGCGCGCGTGCTCGGCAAGACCGGCATTAACGTCATGACGCGGCTCATGGGCCTGATCCTCGCGGCCCTGGCCGTGGAGGTGATGTCCGACGGCCTGACCAAGCTCTTCCCCGCCCTCGCGGGCGGGGCCTGAGACGCCACGCGCGATCAGAAGGAAGCCACCGCGCCGTTGGAGCGCGGATCGAAGCCGCCCTCGAGCACGCCGTTGGCATGGCGGATCAGCATGCCGGCATGGCCCACGCCCTCGTCCCAGGCGGCGATGGTCTCGACCTCGTGGCCCAGCGCGCGCAGCTGCGCCACCACGGCCGGATCGAAGCGGCTTTCGAGCTTGAGCGATTCGCTGCTCTGGCCCCAGGTGCGACCCAGCAGCCAGCGCGGGCGTTCGATGGCCTGCTGCGGATGGTCGCCGTAGCGCATCACGCGGTTGAAGATCGTGGCCTGGGTCTGCGGCTGGCCGTCGCCGCCCATGGTGCCGTAGACCATGCTGCGGCCATCGGCCAATTGCGCCATGGCGGGGTTGAGCGTGTGGAAGGGCTTCTTGCGGGGCTCCAGCGTGTTCACGTGCCTGGGGTCCAGCGAGAAGCTGCAGCCACGGTTCTGCCAGTTCACGCCGCTCGTGGGCAGCACCACGCCCGAGCCGAATTCGTGGTAGATGCTCTGGATGAAGGAGACAGCAATCCCGTTCTTGTCGATCACCCCCATCCAGATCGTATCGCCCGGATCGGTCTTTTGGCCCCAGGGCAGAGCGACATCGGACTTGAACTCGCGCGCGAGTTCATCGATGCGCGCCGACTCCAGCAGCGCCGCCGGTGGCAGGGCCATGAAGTCGGGGTCGGTCAGGTAGCGGTCGCGCACGCGGAAGGCCAGCTTGGTCGCCTCCACCTGCGCGTGCACGAAGGCCGCGCTCTCGGGGCCGGCCTGCTTCCAGCCCGGGAAACGCTCCATGAGCGCGAGGATCAGCAGCGAGACCAGGCCCTGCGAAGGCGGCACCATGTTGTGCAGCTGCGCGCCGGCCACGGGCACGGTCAGCGGGTCGATCAGCTTGGCCTGGTGCGCCTGCAGGTCGGCCAGTGTCAGCGGGCTGCCCACGGCGGCCAGCTCGGCGGCCATCTGCTTCGCGAGTGCACCGCGGTAGTACTCGTCCGTGCCCTTGCGCGCGATCAGCCCCAGCGTGTCGGCCAGGCGAGCCTGCTTGAACAGGCCGCCCACCTGGGGCACGGCACCGCCGCTCAGAAAGGTCTCGGCAAAACCCGGCTGGTCTTTCAGTTCGGCCAGCTTGGCCTGCGTGGTGTTCGCCTGGCTGCGCGTGACGGGGATGCCTTCGCGCGCGAGGAAGATCGCATCGTCGAGCAGGCGCGAGAGCGGCAATTTGCCGCCCAGCGACTGCGAAGAGAGCTGGTGCGCCGCGCCCCAGCCCGAGATCGTGCCGGCCACGGTGAGCGCGGCCACGCCGCTGCGAAACGGGATGCTGCCCGTGATGCCCTTCGCCGCATACCACTCGCGGCTGGCGGCAGCGGCGCTGCGTCCGCTGGCGTCGATGCCACCGGGGCGGTTGCCCGGGCCGTTGATGACCCAGAAGCTGTCGCCGCCGATGGAGTTCATGTGCGGATAGACCACGGCGATGGTGGCCGCTGCGGCGATCATGGCCTCGAGCGCATTGCCGCCTTCGCGCAGCACGGACACGGCCGACTCGGCGGCCAGGGAATGGGGCGCCACCGCGATGCCGCGGCGGCCGTAGATGGATTGGGCCATACGAAGATCCTCGTCAAAAAAGGGATGGCGCCATGCGGCGCCATCCTCAGAGCCTGTTCATGCTACCAGCCGATGGCCTTGGGCAGCCAGAGCGCGATCTGCGGATAGAAGAAGAGCAGCACCAGCGCCACGCCCTGCATGGCCAGGAAGGGCAACACCCCCTTGTAGATGTCCTTGATGCTGACCTCCGGTGGCGCCACGCCCTTGAGGTAGAACAGGGCCCAGCCGAAAGGCGGCGTCAGGAAGGACGACTGCAGGTTCACCGTGATCAGCATGGCCAGCCAGACCGGGTCCACCCCCTGGTTGATCAGCACCGGCAGGAACAGCGGCACGGCGATGTAGCTGATCTCGATCCACTCGATGAAGAAACCGAGCACGAAGATCAGGGTCATCATGAACCAGATGTCCATGTTCACGCCGCCGGGCAGCAGGTCGAACATCTTGGTGATCAGGTCCTCACCGTGCAGGCCGCGGAAGGCCAGCGCGAAGACCTGGGCCATCATCAGGATGAACATCATCACGGCGGTGATCTTGCTGGTCTCCAGCGCCACCTCCTTGAGCGTCTTGAACGAGAAGCGCCCGGACAACACCGTGATCAGCACCGAGCCCACGGCGCCCATGGACGCCGCCTCGGTGGGCGCGGCGATGCCGCCCACGATGGAGCCCAGCACCGCCACCACCAGCATGATGGGCGGCACCACCACCTTCCAGAAGCGGATCCACAGCTCGCGCCGCGTGACGCCATCGCGCTCGTCCTGCGGGATCGGCGGCATCAGGTCCGGCTTGAGCCAGCCCAACACCAGCAGGAAGATGATGTAGACCGCGGCCAGCAGCATGCCCGGGCCCACGGCGGCGGCGAACAGCGTGCCGACCGAGAGCTGCATGATGTCGGACAGCAGGATCAGGATCAGGCTGGGCGGGATGATCTGGCCCAGCGTGCCCGAGGCGCAGATGGCACCGCAGGCGATGCTCTTGTTATAGCCACGCTTGATCAGCGTGGGCAGGGTCAGCAGGCCCAGGGTGATCACGGTGGCGCCCACAATGCCCGTGGTCGCGCCCATGAGCACGCCGAACAGGATGATGCCCACGCCCATGCCGCCGCGCACGCCGCCCGCGATGTGGCCCATCACGTCGAGCAGGTCGTCGGCGAGTCGTGATTTCTCCAGCATCACGCCCATGAAGACGAAGAGCGGGATCGCCATCCACTGGTAGCCCGCGACGATGCCGTAGAGACGCGCCGGCAGCAGGCTGAACAGCGAGTCGCCGAAACCCAGGTAGCCGAAGATGAAGCCCACGGTGGCCAGCGAGGTGGCCACGGGCACGCCGATCATCAGCAGGGCGAAGAAGCCCAGCAGCATCAGGATCGCGTAGGTCTGGAGCTCAAACATGGGCACCTCCCTGCGGCGCACCGCGCTGCTGGAACAGGCGCAGCAGCGCACCCAGCGACTGCAGGGCGAGCAGCGCATAGCCCAGCGGGATCAGGCCCTTGACGGCCCAGCGCCAGGGGATGCCCCCCGGGTCCGGCGACTTCTCGCCGATGGCCCAGGACTGGCCCACATAGGCCAGCGAGAGCTTGATGAAGATCAGCGCGATCACCAGGATGAGCAGCACCGAGACCACGTCGACGACGAATTTCTTGCGCGCCGAGAAGTTGGCGTAGAACAGGTCCACGCGCACGTTCTCGCCGCGCTGCAGCGCGTAGCTCATGCCCAGCAGGATGAGCGCGGCCAGCAGGTGCCACTCCAGCTCCTGGGCCCAGACCGAGCCGAAGCTGAAGGCATAACGCAAAAGGACATTGACCGCGACCAGGGCAATCATGGCCAGGGCCACCCAGAGGGTGGCCCGTCCCACGACATCGATCAGCGACTCAATGCCGCCCCGCAGGGCGGACATCGCTTTTTTCATGGACACACTCCGGGATCAGCCGCGAATCTTCACGTGGTACTGCTCTTCGCTGACCTCGACCCAGCGGTCGTACTTGGCCTTGAAGGCGAAGTAGGAGTCGTGCACCTTCTTGGTCAGCGGATCCTTGGCCACGGCCTCGGCCAGCACCTTCTCGGTCTCGGTGCGCAGCGCCTTGATCACCGAATCCGGCAGCGGTTTGGCAATGACCTTCTGGTTCTTGACCAGGTCGTCCATGGCCTCGGAATTGGCCTTCTGGCACCAGCCCTCGCTGATGACGTTGCAGGCCGCGGCGGCATTGCTCACGATGGCCTGCAGGTCCTTGGGCAGCTTGTCCCAGGCCGCCTTGTTGATCAGCAGCTCGGACACCGTGGCCGACTCGTGCCAGCCCGAGGTGTAGTAGTACTTGGCCGCCTTGTGCAGGCCCAGGCGGCGGTCCTGGAAGGGCCCCACGAACTCGGCCGCGTCGATCACGCCGCGTTCCAGCGCGGGGAAGATCTCGCCGCCGGGCAGCACCTTCACGTCCACGCCGAGGTTGGCGTAGACCTTGCCGGCCAGGCCGGGGATGCGCATCTTCAGGCCCTTGAGATCATTGACGCTGTTGATCTCCTTCTTGAACCAGCCCGTCATCTGCACGCCGGTGTTGCCGCAGGGCATGGCCACCATGCCGAAGGGGGCGTAGACCTCGTTCCAGAGCTCGAGGCCACCGCCGTCGTAGAGCCAGCCGTTCATGCCCTGGAAGTTCAGGCCGAAGGGCACGGCGGTGAAGTACTGGGCCGCAAAGGTCTTGCCGGTCCAGAAATAGCTGTTGGCATGGTTCATCTCCACGGTGCCGGCGCGCACGGCGTCGAAGCCCTCGAAGGCCGGGATCAGCTCACCGGCGCCGAAGACCTGGATGTTCAGGCGGCCGCCCGACATCTCGCGGATGCGCTTGGCCAGGTCGGTCGCGCTGCCCGGGCCATCCATATAGAAGGGCGAGCCTTTGCCATAGGCGCTGGTCATTTTCCAGTTGAAGGTCTGCTGCGCCTTGGCCACCATGGGAAAGGCCAGCGCACCAGCGGCGGCCGTGCCGGCCACGCTCTTGGAAACAAACGAACGACGATCCAGTTTCATGAGGAAGCTCCTTGCTTGTGGTTGGATAGGACCATTTCAGCAAGGAGCGTGCCCGATTCAGAACACTGAAGGCACTAGGGTTTGCACCATCTTGGGGCAAACCCCGATGGGTATGACCATCTAGTGCTGCGTTTGCATCCAGCGCACCAGTTCGGTGACGACCGCATCGGTGGTCGCACCCAAAGCGCGCACACCGCCCGCGGCGTCGGCACTGGGGGCCGGCAGCTGCCACTGCAGCTCGCGCTGGCCCAGCACCCGCTCGCCCTGCAGCAGGCTCACGCGCAGGCGCAGCAGGCCGTGGCTCTGCTCGGGCGCGGTGTAGACCTGGCTGAACTCTTCCAGCGTCACATGCAGCACGCGGACGGCGCCTTCGCCCGCGGGTGGCAGCGCGTAGTCGTGCCCCAGCCCGCTGCGCAGGCGCTGTGCCACCAACTCGGCCGGCGCCATGGCCCAGCGCGACCGGGTGTAGGCGCGCAGCTGCTGCGCATCGGCATAGGCCAGACGGTAGAGCATGGCCGTGCCTTCCAGCGCGGGGCTGGCCTGCACGCGCAGACCCAGGACGGGGCGCTGCGCCACCGCGGCCGCCGGCGCGACCACCGCCGCGGGCGGGCCGAAGTCATAGCGCTGCGGCGCGCTGGCGCGCTCGGGCAGGGCCGTGCAGGCCGACAGCAGCAGCGCCGCGGCAGGAAACAGGACA
>JAYNNS010000071.1:0-11109 GCA_038112835.1 Curvibacter sp.
CCCCTTTCTCCGAGGCGAAACCTATAATGTGACCACACGACCCGCTCGGTTTCTGAACCTCCAGCCCGACACATCCACCGTGCAGACCATCCGGGGCTACGGTCCGGGCTGGATCGCGGTGGATGCTGAAAAATTCAGCACCAGCCTGATCATCGGCTCGCATGGCGAGCGACAGGCCTGGGATTGCACGCGCTACGAGGCGCTGAGTGCCGCCCATTTCACCCCGTTGGCAGCCCTGCGCCCGGAACTGGTGCTCTTCGGCAGCGGCGCGCGCCTGCGCTTTCCGCGTCCCGAGTGGCTGCAGGCCCTGGTGGCGCAAGGCATCGGCCTGGAGACCATGAACACGGCCGCGGCCTGCCGCACCTACAACATCCTGGCCGGCGAAGGGCGCCATGTGGTGGCCGCGCTGCTGCTGGAAAGCCCCTAGGCCTGCTCGGACAGAGGGCATCGTTTTCGGGGTAAAATTGCAGTCTTGAGTCGGGCGCCAAGCCGAGCTGTCACGGTGCCCTCGCCCGACCTTCTCCCACGACAGCTGCTGTCACAAAAGATCAGAGTCCTATGGCGATTGTTGTCAACAAACCTATCCCGGAATTCGAAGCCAACGCCACCGGTGGCATCAAGGTTTCCAACACCTCCCATCTCGGACAGACGCTCGTTCTGTACTTCTACCCCAAGGACAACACCCCGGGCTGCACGACCGAGGCCATGCAGTTCCGTGACAAGTACAAGGATTTCGTGAAGGCCGGCGCCATCGTCTTCGGCGTCTCGCGCGACAACATGAAGTCGCACGACGACTTCAAGGCCAAGCTGGAACTGCCCTTCGAGCTGATCGCCGACACCGAAGAGAAGATGTGCCACATGTTCGGCGTGGTCAAGAACAAGATCATGTACGGCAAGAAGGTCAAGGGCATCGAGCGCAGCACCTTCCTGATCGGCGCCGACGGCATCCTCAAGCAGGAATGGCGCGGCCTCAAGGTGCCGGGCCATGTGGACGAGGTCCTCAAGGCCGCCAAGGCCCTCAAGAAGGCCGCCGCAGCTGCCGCAGCCTGAAGGCTGGTGCCTGCGGCGCCCTTGATGCTTTTGAGCAACAGGGGGATTGCGAGTCACACGACTCATGCATAATGAATTCATGCCGCTGAGGATTGCAAGCGCAGCCCACGAAACAAGCCGCCCAGGTTGACCGGGCGGCTTTTTTGTTTTCCGACCGGCATCACCTTCCCTCCGCTCTCGCCTGACGCCTCATGCCCCTGCCCCCCGCCCCCACCAAGCGCGCCGCCCTCCTCTCTCCTGAAGCCTACGACGCTCCGGCCCGCGGCAAGTCCCGCACCGGTCGCAAGGCGACGGCTGTCTTCGACGACAGCCCGGATCTCCACGACGACAAGCCCCAGGCCCGTGACCTCTTCGAGCACGGCAGCGGCCTGGGCGGCCAGGAAGCCCGGGCGCCGGCGCCGGTGGTCAGCCTGCGCCCCGCACTGGCGCGCTCTGCGTCGGCGCAGGACAGACCGCAGGCGCGCGCGCGTGGCAAAAAAGCCGCCCCCACCGGTCCGACCAAACTCTTCGTGCTCGACACCAATGTGCTCATGCACGACCCCATGTGCCTGTTCCGCTTCGAGGAACACGACATCTTCCTGCCCATGATCGTGCTCGAGGAGCTCGACGGGCACAAGAAGGGGATGACCGAAGTCGCCCGCAATGGGCGCCAGGCCAGCCGCACGCTGGACGCCCTGGCGGCCGCCCAAGGCGCCGACATGGCCAAGGGCCTCAAGCTCGACTCTACCGGCCAGCGCGCCGCAGGCGGCCACCTGTTCTTCCAGACCGTGCCACTGGACTACAGCCTGCCCACCAGCCTGCCCCCCGGCAAGGCCGACAACCAGATCCTGGGGGTCGTGGAGGCTCTGCGCAAGCAGTACGCGCCGCGCGAGGTTGTGCTGGTCTCCAAGGACATCAATATGCGCGTCAAGGCGCGCGCCCTGGGCCTGGCCACCGACGACTACCAGAACGACAAGACGCTGGAAGACGGCGACCTGCTCTACTCCGGTTCGCTGGCGCTGCCGGCCGATTTCTGGACCACCGAGGGCCAGAGCGTGGAGAGCTGGCAGCAGGGCCCGCACACCTATTACCGCATCACCGGCCCCATGGCGGTCCAGATGCTGATCAACCAGTTCGTCTACTTCGAGGCCCCGGGCGAGCCGAGCTTCTATGCGCGCGTGACCGAGATCCGCGGCAAGAGCGCGGTGCTCAAGACGCTCAAGGACTACACCCACCTCAAGAATGCGGTCTGGGGCATCACCACCCGTAACCGCGAGCAGAACTTCGCCATGAACCTGCTCATGGACCCCGAGGTGGACTTCGTCACCCTGACCGGCACCGCCGGCACCGGCAAGACCCTGATGGCGCTGGCCGCAGGCCTGACCCAGGTGCTGGACGACCGCCGCTACACCGAAATCATCGTCACCCGCGCCACCGTGAGCGTGGGCGAGGACATCGGCTTCCTGCCCGGCACCGAAGAGGAGAAGATGGGTCCGTGGATGGGCGCACTCGACGACAACCTCGAGGTGCTGTCCAAGACCGACACCGGTGCCGGCGAATGGGGGCGCGCGGCCACGGCCGAGCTGATCCGCAGCCGCATCAAGATCAAGAGCATGAACTTCATGCGCGGACGCACCTTCCTCAACAAGTATGTGGTCATCGACGAGGCACAGAACCTCACCCCCAAGCAGATGAAGACGCTGATCACGCGCGCCGGCCCCGGCACCAAGATCATCTGCATGGGCAACCTGGCGCAGATCGACACGCCCTACCTGACCGAGGGCTCCTCCGGCCTGACCTTCGCGGTCGACAAGTTCAAGGGCTGGCCGCACGGCGGGCACATCACGCTGGCGCGCGGCGAGCGTTCGCGGCTGGCGGATTTCGCGAGCGAAGTCCTCTAGGCCCCACGGGACGGATCCCTCCCCCCGCGAGGCGCTCCGTCACTACCCGATTCGATCCATCCCAACAACAAGGGGCCCGACGGCCCCTTGCTGTTTTCCGAACAGGTCAGAAATCCCCGCTGCCGTACCCTGCCGCGAGGTTCTCGAAGCGCGTCAGCGGCTTGAGGAAGGCCAGCTTGACGGTGCCGGTCGGGCCGTTACGCTGCTTGGCGATGATGATCTCGGCCACCCCCGGCTCCTTACAGGCATCCTTGGTGTAGTACTCGTCGCGGTAGATGAACATGATGATGTCGGCGTCCTGCTCGATGGCGCCCGATTCGCGCAGATCGCTCATCATGGGACGCTTGTCCGGGCGCGTCTCCACGCTGCGGTTGAGCTGCGACAGGGCGATCACCGGGCAACCGAGTTCCTTGGCCAGCATCTTGAGGCCACGCGAGATCTCGCCGAGTTCGGTGGCGCGGTTCTCGTCGTTGCCGCCCGAGCCACTCATGAGCTGCAGGTAATCCACCACGATCAGGCCGAGCTTGCCGCACTGGCGCGCCAGGCGCCGGGCATTCGCACGCAGCTCGCTGGCCGTGAGGCCCGCAGTCTCGTCGATGTGCAGCGAGATGTTGCGCAGTTTCTCGATGGCCTCGGTCAGGCGCGGCCACTCCTCGTCGGTGAGCTTGCCGGTGCGCAGATGGCCCTGGTCGATGCGGCCGATGGAGCCCACGATACGCACCGCCAGCTGGGCCGCACCCATTTCCATGGAGAACACGGCCACGGGCAGGCCTTCGTTGAGCGCGACGTGCTCGGCGATGTTGATGGCAAAGGCCGTCTTGCCCATGGACGGACGCGCGGCCAACACGATCATGTCGCCCGGCTGCAGGCCGGCCGTCATGCGGTCCAGGTCGTAGAAGCCTGTCGGCACGCCGGTGATGTCGTTCGGGTTGTCCGCCATCTCCTGCACGCGGTCCAGCAGGTCCACCACCAGCGTGTCCATGGCCTGGAAGCCGCGCTTCATGCGCGAGCCTTCCTCGCCGATGTTGAAGATCTTCTGCTCGGACTCGTCCAGGATCTGCGCCACCGGCCGGCCCTGGGGATTGAAGGCGTTGGTGGCGATCTCGTCGCTGGCGGCCACCAGCTTGCGCAGGATGGCGCGCTCGCGCACGATCTCGGCATAGCGGCGGATGTTGCCGGCGCTGGGCACGTACTGGGCCAGGGCATTGAGATAGGCCAGCCCCCCCACTTCCTCGGCCTTGCCCAGGCTCTGCAGGTGCTCGAAGACGGTGATCACGTCGGCCGGACGGCTGGCGTTGATCAGGGATGCCATGGCGGCATAGATCAGGCGATGCTCGTAGCGGTAGAAGTCGCCCTCGGCCAGCAGATCGCCGACCCGGTCCCAGGCGCCGTTGTCCAGCAACAGGCCACCCAGCACGCTGGATTCGGCTTCGATGGAGTGCGGGGGGACGCGCAGCTGCGCGATCTGGCGGTCGGGGCTGAACCCCTCATCTACGGCGGTCAATACGGCTGACATGCGATCTCGTTTTCTGCTGAGGTCCGATGGTACGCCGCCCCTCGGGCGGCATCAAATGAAATGCTGTGGACAAGCCTGTGAAGATCGGTGGACAGGCTGTGGGTTGGCCGGGAGAAGTCCGCGCCGCCAAAGAAAAAGCCGCCTGGGCTCGCACCCGGGCGGCTTTTGACAGGGTCGCGGTGATCAGGCGGTTTCGCCGTAGACCGAAACGTTGATCTCGACCACCACGTCGGTGTGCAGGGCCACGCTGACGGTGCTGTCGCCGACCATCTTGATCGGGCCGTTGGGCATGCGCACGGCGGCCTTGCTTACCTGGTAGCCGGTCTTGCCCAGCTCTTCGGCGATGTCGTAGTTGGTGACGGAACCGAACAGGCGACCGTCCACGCCGGCCTTCTGGGTCAGCTTGAGCGTGGTGCCGGCCAGCTTCTCACCCAGGGCCTGGGCTTCGGCCAGCTTGGCAGCGGCGGCCTTCTCGAGCTCGGCGCGGCGGGCTTCGAAGTCCTTCTTGGCGGCTTCGGTGGCGCGCTTGGCACGGCCGGAGGGGATCAGGAAATTGCGGGCATAGCCGTCCTTGACCTTGACGATCTCGCCGAGGTTGCCAAGGTTCACGACCTTGTCGAGCAGAATCACTTGCATGGTCGTACTCCTTAGATCTTGTGCTGGTCGCTGTACGGCAGCAGGGCCAGGAAGCGGGCGCGCTTGATGGCGGTGTTGAGCTGGCGCTGGTAGATGGCGCGGGTGCCGGTCAGGCGGGCCGGGATGATCTTGCCGTTTTCGGCGACAAAGTCACGCAGGGTGTCGATGTCCTTGTAGTCGATTTCCTCGACGCCGGCGACGGTGAAGCGGCAGAAGCGCTTGCGCTTGAACAGCAGCGACTGGGTGTTGCGCTTGGGGCGCTTGTCCTTGTTGAATTTCTTGAACGTGGCCATGGGGCCTCCTGTTTAGATCTGACTGAACTCTTGGATGTGGAACACCAGGTGTTTACCGTTGCGGGGAGTGGCGACAAAGCCCTCGAACCTCCAGCTGCTGCCGATGGCCTGCCTTGCAAGCCGCTCGGCCAGAGCGCCGAAGGCCACTGCCTTGACGCTGGCCTTGACCAGCCTGTCCTGTCCTGCCTCCTGCGATCTGGACTCATGGTCGAGCCGCAGGTCCAGGGCGGGCAGTCCGGCCGGGGTGTAGCGCAAGCTGGAGAGCTCGGCGATCACGGCCGTGAGGATGAGCTGGTTGCTGCCGGGGTTCACTCCTCGCGGACGGTATCAGCCCTGGAACTCTGCCTGCTGGGCCTTGCGGGCGTCTTCACGCTCGACGGTCTTCATCATGGAAGACGGGCCGGTCTCGGCCTTCTTCTTGACCACCGTCAGGTGACGCAGCACGGCGTCGTTGAACTTGAAGGCATGCTCCAGTTCGGCCATCACGGCCTGGTCGGCCTCGATGTTCAGGCACAGGTAGTGGGCCTTGGCCAGCTTGTTGATCATGTAGACCATCTGGCGACGGCCCCAGTCTTCAACGCGGTGGATCTTGCCGTTGCCGGCAGTGATCATGCCCTTGTAGCGCTCGAGCATGGCGGGAACCTGCTCGCTCTGATCCGGATGGATCATGAGGACGATTTCATAATGACGCATGGATACTCCTTGTGGCTCGCCACCGCTCAAGGCGGCGACATGGTTAGAGCCGCCCCCGGCGTCAACTGGGGTGCGGCAAGGCGGGAACCCGGCATTATAGCCGGTTCCCGGGCGCCGTCCCCCGCCACGCTCAGGCCCGGGCGATCCAGCGCTGCTGCCGGGCCAGGCGCTCCACATCGGCCCAGCGCCGGCACTGGGTCGCCAGACGCGGCCAGACGCGCAGCAGCAGCTCGCATTCGGCCAGGGTGTCGGCCGCGGCCTGGTGGCGTACGGCACAGTCAATGCCGAAGTACTGCATCCACTCGTCCAGGGAACGCGCCCGCACCTGCTCATGGGTGACGGCACAGAGCTGCTCGATGTCCACCCAGGGATTGGGCAGGCCGCGCCCCAGGTACAGCTTCATGTGGCGCGTGATCAGGGTCTGGTCGAACGCCGCATGAAAGGCTAGCAGGGGGGATTGCGACACAAAGCCCGCGAACGCCTCCAGCGCCAGCACCGGGTCCATGCCCTCGCGCTGGCTCTGCACGCCGATGCCGTGCAGGAGGATGTTGTCCTTGGCCGCGGTGACCTGCGCCTGGCGCAGCACGACCTCGAAGCTGTCGCCCAGGTCCACGCTCAGACGCTGGCGCTCCCAGTCCACCCGCAGGGCGATGGCGGCGATGGCCAGCAGGCGGTCGTGGTACGGATCCAGGCCGCTGGTCTCCACGTCGAGCATGACCCAGCGCTGCTCGTTCACAGCGGTGCGCCCGCGGGCGCCGGACAGCCAGTCGAGCCAGGCCATGTCAGCGCTCGTAGTCCAACTGCAGGCGCTGCTGCAGGCTGCGCGCCACCCGGAAGGTCTCCTTCAGGATGCGGCGGTCGATATCGTTGAGGCTGCCCACCACGATGTGGTTGGGCTGCTCGCCCACGGCCGCCCCTTCCAGCTGGATCTGCAGGCGCAGCATCTGCAGGAACTCGAAACCGCGCACCCAGGCTTCGTACTCGGCCGCCGTCACCCCGAGCACGGGCCCCACGGCCTCCAGGCGCTCGCGGGTGGAGGTGGCCGCCCCCCCCTGCGACAGGGCGTAGAGCCGCGCGGCGTCGACGAAGATGGCGGTGCCCTGCAGCTTGAGGTCGATGCGGCCGTCCTCGTCGGCCGCGATGCCTCCCATCCAGTTCAGCGGTGGCTCGCGCGTCAGCGCGTTGAGCGCCAGCTGCTTGAGAAAGCGCGGCACCCGGCTGGCAGCCCGGTTGACCTCGGCCCGCAGGCGCTGGGCCAGGGTCGGGTCGCCGGCCAGCGGCCGGAAATCGAAGTAGATGCTGGCATTGAGCAGGTCCTGGGGCGCACCGTGCTCGATCCAGTGCGAGAAGCGCTCCCGCCATTCGCGCAGGCTCAGGCAGCAGGCCGGGTTGCCGGCCATGATGCCGCCCTTGCACAGCGGGTAGCCGCAGGCGTCCAGCGCCTGGTTGACGTCACGCGCGAAGGCCAGCGCCGCCTGGCGCTGGGCGGCCGTGCCGTCGTCCGGCAGGATCAGCGCATTGTCCTGATCGGTCGCGATGGTCTGCTCGCTGCGCCCTTCCGAACCCAGGGCCAGCCAGCACAATCGGCTCAGATCGACACCGTGCTCGGCCGCCTTGAGCTCCAGCAGGCGCTCGGTCAGCACGTCGTTGAGGTGGCTGATCAGGGCCGTGAGCTGGCGTGCCTGCACACCTTGGCTCAGCAAGCTGCGGGCGAAGCGGCGGATGTCCTGGGCCACGAGCTTGAGCATGTCCACGTCGACCGCCGCGCGGATGGAGGTGCTGACGTGCTTGAGGCTGAGCCGCTGCATGGCGAAAAGGTCACGCTCGGAGACGATGCCGATGACCACACCCTCGCGCGTGATGGGCACATGGCGGATGGTGTGGCGACTCATGAGCAGGGCCGCGTCCTCGGCCGTGTGTTCGTGCGAGAGGTGATGCACCGGCGACACCATGACCGCGCTGATCGGGGTGTCCAGCGCCACACCGCCCAGGGTGACGCGGCCCAGCACGTCTTCGCGCGAGAGGATGCCCAGGGGCTCGCCACGCTCGCCGGTCACCAGCATGGAGCCGATACGGCGCTGGTGCATCTCGGTCAGCGCCTCGCGCAGCGGGGTCTGGGGCCGGCAGGTGATGGGCGCGCGCTGCACCAGATCGCCCAATGGTGTCTCCAGCGACTGCTCGGCCAGGGTCTGGGACGAATAGGCCACCTGCAACGCCTGACGCGAGAGGTCGAGGAACTTGAGCACGCGGCGGTTGAGGAAGTCGGCAAAGGGCACGCTCTGCCGGGCCAGGGTCTGCATGGCCTCGACCGGCAGGGCGAGCACAAAGGTGTCGCCCGTGGCCTCGTAGGTGGCGGTCACGGCGCGCCGGGCGATGGCCGCACTGATGGGAAACAGATCGCCGGTCTCGTACTGGAAGGCGCCGCCCTCGAGGTCGGCCAGACCGCTCTTGCCGCTCACCGCACCGCGGCGGATGAAGAAGAGCCGCGTGACCTCGCCGCTGCCGGGCTCGATCAGGATCTCGCCGGGCGCGAAATAGAGCTGCTCGGCGTGCGACAGGAAGAAGTCCAGGTCGGCCACGGCCATCAGCGAAAACGGGGTGTAGCGTGCCAGTTCCTGGCGCAGATTGGCCAGCAGGCTGCCCGAGGGAGACTGGGCGGCGATCGTGGCGGCGGAAGCGGTCGCTTGTGTCATGGGAGGAATCCTGCCTTGCACTGATGGGCAGCTTAGCGCAAAAGCCCATCAAAAAAGCCCGGCAACTTGCGTTGCCGGGCTCCTTCATCTGATCGGGATCAGATACGACTCACAAACGCTCAGGTAGCCTGAGTGTTGATGTCCCCCTTGAGGTGGGGATAACGCACGTGGTCGACCAGCTCCTGGATCTTCTTGCTCGGGGCAGGCGTCACCAGGCTGACCAGGATGATCACGGCGAAGCCGATCGGCACGCCGAACAGGCCGGCCGAGATCGGCTGGATGTCCCACCACAGCTGCACCGGCGAGGTCACCCCGAAGATGCCGCGCAGCCAGGGCTGGGTCGTGGCCATGTAGTAGAAGGTCACACCCAGGCCGGCGACCATACCCAGCGAGGCGGCGATGCCGGTGGCACGCTTCCAGAAGATGCCGAGCACCAGGGACGGGAAGAAGGCCGCTGCTGCGAAGGAGAAGGCCGCAGACACCAGGAACAGGATGTCCGCCGGTTTCTGGGCCGCCACATACGCAGCCATCAGCGCCACCACCAGCAGCAGGACCTTGGAGATGGTCACACGGCGGGCGGTCGAGGCGTTGGGGTCGATCATCTTGTAGTACAGGTCGTGGGACAACGCGTTGGCGATGGTCAGCAGCAGGCCGTCCGCAGTGGACAGCGCGGCAGCCAGACCGCCGGCGGCGACCAGACCGGAGACCACATAGGGCAGGCCGCCGATGGCAGGCGCGGCCAGCACGATGATGTCACCACCGATGCTCATCTCGTTGAGCTGCAGGATGCCGTCCTTGTTGATGTCGGTTACCGACAGCAGGGACGGATCGACCTTGTTCCATTCCGCGATCCAGAACGGCAGCTGGTCGAACGGCGTGCCGATCAGCACCGTGAACACCTCGTACTTGACCAGCACGGCCAGGGCCGGGGCGGTGAAGTACAGCAGGAAGATGAAGAACAGCGACCAGGTCACGGACTGGCGGGCCTCCTTCACACTGGGCACGGTGTAGTAACGCATCAGGATGTGCGGCAGTGCGGCCGTACCCACCATCAGGCAGAAGATCAGCGCCAGGAAGTTGCGACGCGAGACGTCGTAGGCCTTCTGGGCAGCAGCATCGCCTTTCGGGTCACCCGCGAACTGGGCGGCGTGCGCCGGCATGCCGTTGAGCGGGCGCGACTTGGTATCGGCACCGGCCTTCTGGGCGGTCCAGGCCTTCTTGGCGGCCTCGGCATCCTTGGGCAGCGCAGCCAGGGCCTTCTCGGCCGCGGCGATGTCGGCACCCGAGGCGTTGGCGGCCTTCAGCTCGGCGACCTTCTGCTCGGCAGCGGCCTTGTCGGCAGCCAGCGCGGCAGCAGGATCCTTGAGCTTCTCGGCCAGAGTGGCGGAACGCTGCTTGAAGATCTCGCGGACCTCGAGCTCCTTGGGGTCGCTCATCAGGCGCTTTTCCTGCTGGGTGACCTTCTCGAGCTGGTAGCCGTACACCACCTGCGGCACGGGCACGCTGGTCTGCTTCACGGACATCCACACCACCGGGATCATGTAGGCCACGATCAGGATGATGTACTGCGCCACCTGGGTCCAGGTCACGGCGCGCATGCCGCCGAGGAAGGAGCACACCAGGATGCCGCCGAGGCCCAGGAAAATGCCGATCTCGAAGGCCACGCCGGTCAGACGGGCGGTGATCAGGCCCACGCCATAGATCTGCGCCACCACATAGGTGAAGGAGCAGAGGATGGCCGCGGCGATGCCGAGAAAGCGGGGCAGATTGCCGCCGTAACGCTCACCGAGGAAGTCGGGAATCGTGAACTGGCCGAACTTGCGCATATAAGGCGCCAGGAACAGCGCAACCAGGCAGTAGCCACCGGTCCAGCCCATGATGAAGGCCAGGCCGCCATAGCCCGTCAGGTACAGGGTACCCGCCATGCCGATAAAGGAGGCGGCCGACATCCAGTCGGCGCCTGTGGCCATGCCGTTGTACACAGCGGGCACGCGGCGACCGGCCACATAGTATTCAGCGGCGTCGGTCGTACGGCTCATGATGCCGATGCCGGCATACAGGCCGATGGTGGCCAGCAGGAAGATGAAGCCGATCCAGGTGCGCGGCAGACCGAGCTGTTCCAGGATGGCCAGCGCGACCACGAAGACCAGGAAGCCACCGGTGTACCACTTGTAAACCTTGTTCAGGTTCTGCTTGAACGCCTTGTTGGCGGCGGCACTGCTCGTGCCGCCGGCGTTATCGCCAAACATTCCGGCCATGATTTACTCCTCGCTTTCTTCGACACCGTGCTCGATGTCCAGCTTGTTCATGTAATGAGCATAGAACGCGATGATGACCACATAGACCAC
>JAYNNS010000072.1:0-11082 GCA_038112835.1 Curvibacter sp.
GCGGTGTGGTGGCCTGGGACGACAAGGTCAAGGGCCGCATCGAGATCAGCAACGAGGAGCTCGACGACCTCGTGATCGCCCGTCCCGACGGCACGCCCACCTACAACTTCTGCGTGGTGGTGGACGACATCGACATGGCCATCACGCACGTGATCCGCGGCGACGACCATGTGAACAACACGCCGCGCCAGATCAACATCTTCAAGGCCCTGGGCCAGGAACCGCCGGTCTACGCCCACCTGCCCACCGTGCTCAACGAGCAGGGCGAGAAGATGAGCAAGCGCAACGGTGCCAAGCCCGTCACCCAGTACCGTGACGAGGGCTACCTGCCCGACGCCATGGTCAACTATCTTGCGCGCCTGGGCTGGAGCCATGGCGACGACGAAATCTTCAGCCGCGCGCAGTTCCTGGCATGGTTCGACCTGGACCACCTGGGCCGCAGCGCCGCGCAGTTCGACGAGGCCAAGCTGCGCTGGGTCAACGCCCAGCACCTCAAGGCCCTGGACGATGCGGCCCTGGCGCCGCTGGTGGCCGCGCAACTGGGCCAGCGCGGCCTCGCGGCCGACGAGCGCCTGCCACGCATCTGCGCCCTGTTCAAGGACCGCTGCGACACCACGGTGGCCCTGGCCGACTGGGCCAGCGTCTACTACGCCGATGTGACGCCCAGGGCCGAGGACCTGGCTCAGCACGTGACCGCAGCCGTCCGGCCCGCCCTGGCCCAGCTGCGCGAGAAGTTCGCGGCCTGCGCCTGGGACAGGGCCGGGATCGCTGCCGCCCTCAAGGACGTGCTGGCCGCCACCGGGCTCAAGATGCCGCAGTTGGCCATGCCGGTGCGCGTGCTGGTGCTGGGCACCCCCCAGACCCCCTCGGTGGATGCGGTGCTGGAACTGCTGCCGCGTGAAAAAGTTTTGGCCCGTTTGCAAACCGGCTGAATTTCGGTCTATAATTCGAGGCTCGACGCGATGCTCTTGCAAAAGAGTGTCGAACGAAACGGGGGTATAGCTCAGCTGGGAGAGCGCTTGCATGGCATGCAAGAGGTCATCGGTTCGATCCCGTTTACCTCCACCAGTTTCTCGTCGAGTCGGATACAGTCCAGGTTTTGACCCTATCGTCTAGAGGCCTAGGACATCACCCTTTCACGGTGAGTACCGGGGTTCGAATCCCCGTAGGGTCGCCAAGTTACGCAGCACTTGGTCTGGCTTCGCAAGAAGCCAGACGAACGCTGCACCACGCGGAGTGGTAGTTCAGTTGGTTAGAATACCGGCCTGTCACGCCGGGGGTCGCGGGTTCGAGTCCCGTCCACTCCGCCACCAAACAAGAAAGCCGTTGCATGAAAATGCAACGGCTTTTTTCTTGCCGGCTCCTCTGGATTCCTTGCAGGGAACTCAGCCGCTTGCGCTGCGTGCCATGTCCGCTGCACGCTGTTCGATCGCCAACAACAGACGTGCAACGCTCTCGGCGCTCTTCTGGTCACCTGCATCCAGCAGCAGGGCTGCTGCGCGCGCCATCGCCTCGATTTCCTTGGCTGAGTCTTCGATGGAGGTGGGGGTGGCTGTGGGCATGGTGGATTCCGCCTGACGCTAGTGATGAAGCGGGAGCATCGATTGTGCTGTGCCAGCCGGGCAGATCAAGCCCCGGTGCCTGTGATTCCCTGCGCCAGTGCGTCAAAGTTGACGCACTGGCGCAGGATATCTGTCGGCATTCCGGTTCGTGGTGGGCCGCGCTGCGGCCAAGAGGCCAACATGCCGAAAAAAAGCCCCTGACCATGACAGCCAGGGGCTTTTAAGAATGGTGCCGGAGAAAGGAATCGAACCCTCGACCTTCTCATTACGAATGAGCTGCTCTACCGACTGAGCTACTCCGGCGAAGCCGCAAATTATACCTTCTTGGCGTGGTAGCTCGTGACGCGTTCGACCTCGTTCTTCGAGCCGAGGATGACGCTGACGCGCTCGTGCAGCTCCTTGGGCTGGATGTCGAGGATGCGCTGGTGGCCATTGGTGGCGGCGCCGCCGGCCTGCTCGACCAGCCAGCCCATGGGGTTGGCCTCGTACATCAGGCGCAGCTTGCCGGGCTTGTTCGGTTCGCGCTTGTCCCAGGGGTACATGAAGACGCCGCCGCGGGTCAGGATGCGGTGCACGTCGGCCACCATGGAGGCTATCCAGCGCATGTTGAAATCCTTGCCGCGCGGGCCTTCCTTGCCCTGCAGGCACTCGTCGATGTAGCGCTTCACGGGCTCGTCCCAGTGGCGCATATTGCTCATGTTGATCGCGAATTCCTTGGTGTCTTCCGGAATCCGCACCTGCTCCTGCGTGAGCACGAAGGAGCCCTGCTCGCGGTCCAGCGTGAACAGGGCCACGCCGTCGCCCACGGTCAGCACCAGGGTGGTCTGCGGGCCGTAGATACAGTAGCCGGCGGCCACCTGCTGGCGGCCCGGCTGCAGGAAGTCGTGCTCGCTGACCGGTTCGACGGTCTTGGGATCGTCGTTGGTCTTCTTGAGCACGCTGAAGATGGTGCCGATGCTGACGTTGACGTCGATGTTGCTGGAGCCGTCCAGGGGATCGAACAGCAGCAGGTACTCGCCCTGGGGATAGCGGTTGGGCACGACGTAAATGCTGTCCATCTCCTCCGAGGCCATGGCGGCCAGGTGGCCACCCCACTCGTTGGCTTCGATCAGCACCTCGTTGGCGATGATGTCCAGCTTCTTCTGCACTTCGCCCTGCACGTTCTCGCTGCCAGCCGTGCCCAGCACGCCGCCGAGCGCGCCCTTGTTGACGGCCTGGCTGATGCTCTTGCAGGCGCGGGCCACCACTTCGAGCAAGAGGCGCAGCTCGGACGGGATGTGGCCGTGCACGCGCTGCTGCTCGACCAGGTAGCGGGTGAGTGAAATCTTGGAAGACATAGGGGCTCCGGTTCTTTTAGTCGGCCAGGGCGCGTGTGACCACTTCGCGCACGTCGTTGCTCAGGTCGGGCTTGGCGGCCACGCGGGCGATGGCCTCGCGCGCAGCGGTGCGGTAAGGCTCGGCCAGCTTCTTCCAGCGGTCCAGCGCGCGCGCCAGGCGGGCGGCCACCTGCGGGTTGAGGGCGTCGAGCTCGAGCACGCGCTCGCTCCAGTACACGTAGCCGGCCGCGTCGGCGCGGTGGAAGGCGCCGGGGTTGGCATTGCAGTAGCTGAAGATCAGGCTGCGCGCGCGGTTCGGGTTGCGCAGGTTGAAGTCCGGATGCTTCATGAGCTGGCGCACGGCCGGCAGCACCTGGCCGCCGCGGTCGCTGGCACCGGCCTGCAGGGCGAACCACTTGTCCAGCACCAGGGCCTCGTCCTTGAACAGGGCGTGGAAGCGCTCCAGGGCCGGTGCGGCCAGTTCGTGGCCGCTGTGCACCAGGGCGGCCAGCGCGTTGAAGCGGTCGGGCATGTTGCCCGCATCCTTGAAGCGCTGGTAGGTCTTGCCGGGCCAGACCACGTCGCCGGTCTCGCGCGCGGCGAGGCACAGCATGGTCAGCGCTAGGCCGGTCAGGGCGCGGCGGCCGGAGGAGACGGCATCCGGGCGGTAGGCGCCGGTGTCATGGTGGGTTTCGTAGGCCCATTGCCAGTCGTGCTGCAATTCGAGCGCCAGCTGCTGGCGCATGGCCTCGCGCACGGCGTGCACGCGCTGCGGGTCCACCACCTCGAGCTGCTCGGCCATATAGGTCTCGGCCGGCAGGGTGAGCACCAGCTCCTTGAAGGCGGCGTCCAGTGTGGGATGGCGCAGTACCTGGCGCATGGCGGCCACGAAGGCGGTGTCCAGCACCTTGGCTTCGCCCGGCTGGGCGCTGCCGCGGATGAAGGCCAGCGCGCGCTTGAGGGCCAGGCGCTGGCCGGCCTCCCAGCGGTTGAAGGGATCGGTGTCGTGGGCCAGCAGGGTCAGCAGCTGTTCGTCGCTGTAGTCGAAGGCCAGCACCACGGGGGCGCTGAAAGCCCGCAGCAGCGAGGGCACGGGCTCGGTGTCCACGTTCACGAAGTGCAGGGTCTGGCTGGCTTCGGTCAGCACGATGGTGCGCGAGCTCGGGCCGGGCTCGGCTTCGCCCTCGAGCTGCAGGGGCAGGGAGCGGCCATCGGCCGTGATCAGGCCCAGGCTGACCGGGATCACGAAGGGTTCCTTGACCGGCTGGCCCGGCGTGGGGGCGCAGGACTGGCTCAGCGTCAGCGTGTAGCGTCGGCTGGCGGGATCGTAGGTGCCGCTGGCGGCCACGCGCGGCGTGCCGGCCTGGCTGTACCAGCGCTTGAACTGCGGCAGCAGACGCGCGAGCTCGGAGCCGGGGTTGGCGTCGGCGATGGCCTGGGCGAAGTCGTCGCAGGTCACGGCCTGGCCGTCATGGCGCTGGAAGTACAGCGCCATGCCTCTGGCAAAACCTTCGCGGCTGGTCAGCGTCTGCTGCATGCGCACGACCTCGGCGCCCTTCTCGTAGACGGTGACGGTATAGAAGTTGTTGATCTCGATGTAGGAATCCGGGCGCACCGGATGGGCCATGGGGCCGGCGTCCTCGGGGAACTGGGCGGTGCGCAGCACGCGCACGTCCTCGATGCGCTTGACGGCGCGCGCCGAGAGATCGCCCGCCAGGTCCTGGCTGAACTCCTGGTCGCGGAAGACGGTCAGGCCTTCCTTGAGGCTCAACTGGAACCAGTCGCGGCAGGTCACGCGGTTGCCGGTCCAGTTGTGGAAGTACTCATGGCCCACCACGCTCTCGATGTTGGCGTAGTCGGTGTCGGTGGCCGTGGCCTGGTTGGCCAGCACGTACTTGGTGTTGAAGATGTTCAGGCCCTTGTTCTCCATCGCGCCCATGTTGAAGTCGCTGGTGGCGACGATCATGAAGCGCTCCAGGTCGAGCGGCAGCTTGAAGCGCGCCTCGTCCCAGGCCACCGAGGCCATGAGCGAGTTCATGGCGTGCTCGGTCTTGTCCAGGTCGCCCGGGCGCACATAGACCTGCAGCAGGTGCTGCTGGCCGTTGCGCGCGGTGATGCGCTGCTCGCGTGCCACCAGCTGGCCGGCGACCAGGGCGAAGAGGTAGCAGGGCTTCTTGTGCGGATCGACCCACCTGGCAAAGTGGCGCCCGTCGTCCAGGTCGCCCTGCTCGACCAGGTTGCCGTTGGACAGCAGCACCGGATATTTCCTCTTGTCGGCGCGCAGGGTGACGGTGTAGCTGGCCATCACGTCCGGACGGTCCAGGAAATAGGTGATGCGGCGGAAGCCCTCGGCCTCGCACTGCGTGAAGAAGGAGCCGCTGCTCACGTACAGACCCATGAGCTTGCTGTTCTTCTCGGGGGCACAGGTCGTGAAGATCTCGAGCTGGAAGGGGGCCTCGCCGGCCGGCAGGTTCTCCAGCACGAGCTGGCCGCCGTCCATCTTGAAGCTCGTGCCCTGGCCATTGACCAGCACGCGTGCGAGGTTGAGCTCCTCGCCGTCCAGGCGCAGGGCCTGGGCCGCCACGGCCGGGTTGCGGCGCAGGGTCATGCGGTTGAGCACCCGGGTCTTGGCCGGGTCCAGATCGAAGACGAGTTCGACGGTGTCGACCAGATAGGCCGGTGCGGCGTAGTCCTCGCGCCGGATCACGGTGGCTTGTCCTTCACGCATCATGTTCATACCCCTTGTTTGAGGGAGGCTTCGATGAAGGCGTCGAGGTCGCCATCGAGCACCTTCTGGGTGTTGGAGATTTCGACGTTGGTGCGCAGATCCTTGATGCGGCTCTGGTCCAGCACATAGCTGCGGATCTGGTGGCCCCAGCCCACATCGGTCTTGCTGTCTTCGAGCTTCTGCTGCTCGGCCATGCGCTTCTTCATTTCATGGTCGTACAGGCGCGAGCGCAGGCGGCGCCAGGCGACGTCGCGGTTGCTGTGCTGGCTGCGGCCGTCCTGGCACTGCACGACGATGCCGGTCGGGATGTGCGTCAGGCGCACGGCCGAGTCGGTCTTGTTGATGTGCTGGCCACCGGCGCCGGAAGCGCGGAAGGTGTCGGTGCGCACGTCGGCCGGGTTGATGTCGATCTCGATCGAGTCATCGACTTCGGGGTAGACGAACAGCGACGCGAAGGAGGTGTGGCGGCCGCCGGACGAGTCGAAGGGGCTCTTGCGCACCAGGCGGTGCACGCCGGTCTCGGTGCGCAGCAGGCCGTAGGCGTAGTCGCCCTCGAGCTTGATGGTGGCGCTCTTGATGCCGGCCGTGTCGCCCGGGGTCTCGTCTTCCACGGTGGACTTGAAACCCTTGCGCTCGGCGTACTTCAGGTACTGGCGCAGCAGCATGCTGGCCCAGTCGCAGGCTTCGGTGCCGCCGGCGCCGGCCTGGATGTCCACGAAGCAGTTGCTCGGGTCGGCCGGCTGGTTGAACATGCGGCGGAATTCGAGTTTCTCGACGATGGTGGCCAGTTTGGCTGCCTCGGCCTCGAGGGTCTGCAGGCCGGCTTCGTCGCCCTCGTCCTTGCTCATCTCGTAGAGCTCGGTGTTGTCGGCCAGCTCGCTGGTGAGCTCGTCGATGGTGACGACCACCTCGTCCAGCGCCTTCTTCTCCTTGCCGAGCTCCTGGGCCTTCTTGGGGTCGTTCCAGACCGCGGGGTCCTCGAGCGAGGCGTTGACCGTCCTCAGCCGTTCCGCGTTGATGCGTTCTGCGTCCATCATGGGGAAATCCTGTCGGTGTGCGATGCGGGCGGGCTGCCGGCGGCAGCGTGGCGAACCCGAAACCCCGTATTTTAGGTTCTGGCAACGGGGGCTGTCCCGCGGCCTGTCGCGGGCCGGCGCGGTTTCAGAAGCTGTGGCTGTAGCCCAGGGTGAAGCCCGCAGTGCCCAGCAGCATGATGTGCACGGAATCCTGTTCTGTCACCTTGTAACCCAGTGAGGGGATCAGGCCGGGGGAGTAACCGTGCCAGTTCAGGGGCACCTTGTCGGCGTATTCCCCCTTGTAGCCGTAGATGAGACCGGCGGAGATTTTGGCGCTCAGCCTGGGGTTGCCCAGCACGCCATGCTGGTGATACGCCGCATAGGCATAGGCCGAGGGCTGCCCGAAGGAGTTGCGGAACAGGGCCATGCCGTAGAGCCGGTGCGCGTTCTGGTGCTGTTCCAGCGAGACGATGAAGGCATGCCGATGTTCGGGGCTCTTGCTCCAGTGATGGACATAGGGAGCGATGGTGAGCGTCCAGGGGTCCTTCGGCATGGTGTTGAGCGCGGAGGCGGGCGCGGCGGGGTCTTCGCGGAAATCCTGGGCATGGCCAGGGTTGGCCATCCAAACCAGCGCGGCCAGGATGAGTCGATGGATGATGCGGTGCATGAGGGGGGATGGCAATAGAAGAGGCGGGGGGACCGGCCGATACCGGTCTCCCCGCCAGGAGAAAGAGTATTAATCAGCCAGAAAGTTCTCGAGCAGCCGGGCCAGCTGCGCCGGCTGGTCGTGGTGCAGCATGTGGCCGGCGTCCTGGATCCGGGCCTGCTGCAGCCGGGGCACGCTCTGGAGGCGTTGGTGGAATTCGGCCAGGGTGTATTTGCCCTGCCACCACTGCGCCATCTGGTTGTCGCTGGCTTCCACCACGAGCACCGGGGCCGTGATGGCGGCGAAGGCGGCCAGCACCTCGTCCACACGGTAGAGCTGGGCGTTGACGATCTTGTGCGCCGCGTCGCCCAGGATCTCCCACTGGCCCTGGGCATTGGGCCGGGCCCACTGCCGGGCCAGCCACTGGGCCTTGTCCTCGGGCAGGCGCGGGTTGGTCTTCATGAGGCGGCGCGCCACGCCAGCGGCGTCGGCATAGGCCTTGAGGGCCTGCTCGCCGCGGTGCAAGCTCTTGAGCTCGTCCATCCACTGGGCGTAGCGCCTGGGGGCCTGGTCGGGCCGGGTGGCGGGCATGCCGAAGCCTTCCAGGTTGACCAGGCGGCGGATGCGTTGCGGCCGCACGCCCGCGTAGAGCATGACGACGTTGCCGCCCATGCTGTGCCCCACCAGATCGACGGGCTGGTCACCGACGTAGTGGTCGAGCAGGAAATCGAGGTCGGCCAGGTAGTCGGGGAACCAGTAGTTGTCGTGCCCGGTGTAGGTGGCCCCCCCGCTCGGCATCGCGTGTGCTGCGCTGTCCCCAAGCGCAGGTGAGCCCTGCGCTTCGCTCGGGCTGGGGCGCCCGCCACCTTGGGGTGGCCCGGCGGTGTCGAGACCTGTCAGCCCGAAACCACGCCAGTCGGCCGCCAGGATGGTGCGGCCTTCCAAGAAAGCCGGGCTGAAGGCGTCGACCACGAACTGGTAGGACGCGGCCACGTCCATCCAGCCGTGCATGAGCACCAGCGGCGGCAGGACGGATGAAGCCTCGCCCCAGCGCAGGACGTGGTACTGCAGCTTGCGCACGGGCGCGAACTCGCTGCGGGCGGGACGACGGGCTTGGTACATTTGATTCATCCTGGAACCGGATCATAAGGAGACAGACCATGGCGCGCAGTCAGAACCGGGACATGTACGAGGCCCTGCACCGCAGTTTCCGCTGGGCCGTGCCCGCAGACTTCAACATCGCCGAGGTCTGTTGCCGGCGCTGGGCCCGGGCAGACGATGCGGACCGACGCACGGCCGTGCTGGCCGACGGCCCGGGCCTGCAGCCGCGTGCGCACAGCTATGCCGAGCTGCAGCAGCAGGCCAACCGCCTGTCCCACGCGCTGGCAGGCCTGGGGGTGAAACGCGGGGATCGCGTGGCCATCGTGCTGCCGCAGCGTTTCGAGACCGCCGTGGCCTACATGGCCGTGCTGCAGATGGGGGCGGTGGCCATGCCGCTGTCCACGCTGTTCGGGCCCGAGGCGCTGGAATTCCGTCTGAACGACAGCGCCACCGCGGTGCTGATCTGCGATGACGCGTCCATCGTGGCGGTGCAGAACATCCGCGGCAGCTGCGAGGCCCTGCGCCATGTGATCGGCGTGGGCGACAGCCGCCGCGGCGATGCCGGCGGCGGGGCGGCCCAGATGGCCGACCTGGACTACGCCGCGATCACCGCCGGACAGCCGCCGGAATATGCGCCCGTGGCCACGCGCGCCGACGAGGCGGCGGTGCTGATCTACACCAGCGGCACCACGGGCAACCCCAAGGGCGCGCTGATCCCGCACCGGGCGCTGATCGGCAACCTCACGGGCTTCATCTGCAGCCAGAACTGGTTCGGTTTTGACCCGCAGGCCACCGGCCCGCTGCCGGCCTTGCCGCAACCCCGGACGCCCAGCGTTTTCTGGTCGCCGGCCGACTGGAGCTGGACCGGCGGCTTGATGGATGCGTTGCTGCCCTCGCTCTATTTCGGCCGTCCTATCGTGGCCTGGAACGGCCGCTTCAGCGCGCAGACGGCCTTCGAGCTGCTGCAGAAGCACGAGGTCACCCACACCTTCCTCTTCCCGACCGCGCTCAAGGCCATGATGAAGGCCTTTCCCGAGCCGGGCCGGTTCTTCCGGCTCAGGCTGCAGGCCATCATGAGCGCGGGCGAGGCCGTGGGCGACGCGGTCTTCGCCTATTGCCGCGAGCAGCTGGGCGTGACGGTCAACGAGATGTTCGGCCAGACCGAGGTCAACTACATCGTCGGCAACTGTTCGATCTTCTGGCCGGCCCGGCCGGGCAGCATGGGCAAGGGCTATCCGGGCCACCGCGTGGCGGTGATCGACGAGCAGGGGCGCGAGTGCGCCGCGGGCGAGCTCGGCGAGGTGGCCATCCACCGCCGTGACGTGCACGGCGAGCCCGACCCCATCTTTTTCCTCGGCTACTGGAAGAACGAGACCGGCACGCGCGCCAAGTACACCGGCGACTGGTGCCGTACGGGCGACCTGGCCCTGCGCGACGCCGACGGCTATCTCTGGTACCAGGGGCGTGCCGACGACATGTTCAAGGCCGCCGGCTACCGCATCGGCCCGGGCGAGATCGAGAACTGCCTGCTCAAGCACCCGGCCGTGGCCAATGCGGCCGTGGTGCCCAAGCCCGATGCCGAGCGCGGCGCGCTCGTCAAGGCCTATGTGGTGCTCACGCCCGAGGCGCACGCCGCGCAGGGTGACGGGGCGGTGCTGGTGGCCGAGCTGCAGCTGCATGTGCGCGGCAAGCTCGCGCCCTACGAATACCCCAAGGAGATCGAGTTCATCGAGGCCCTGCCCATGACCACCACCGGCAAGGTGCAGCGCCGCGTGCTGCGTCTGCAGGAGGAGGAGCGCGCGCGTCGGGCGGGCCTGGCGGACAGGCCCTAAACTCGCCGCTTTATCGTTTCACGAGCGCAAGCATGAAGAACGTCCGACTCGGTCAGAGCGATCTGCACGTCACCCCCATCTGTCTGGGTACCATGACCTTCGGCGAGCAGGTCGACGAGGCCACGGCCCACCGCATCCTGGACCGCGCGCTGGAGCGTGGCGTCAATTTCCTGGACACGGCGGAGATCTATGCCGTGCCGACGCGCCGCGAAACCTACAACGCGACCGAGAAGATCATCGGCAACTGGTACGCCAGCCGTCCCGGCGCGCGCCAGAAGATGCAGCTGGCGACCAAGGTGGCCGGCCCGTCGCGCGGCATGGACTGGGTGCGCGGCGGCAGCACCAACCTGACGCCGTCCGACATCATCGCGGCCTGCGACGACAGCCTCAAGCGCCTGAAGACCGACGCGATCGACCTGTACCAGATCCACTGGCCGGTGCGCCATGTGCCCATGTTCGGCCTGATGTACTTCGATCCGGCCAAGGATGACCCCACGGTCTCCTCCATCCATGCGCAGCTCGAGGCCCTGGGCCGGCTCGTGAAGGCCGGCAAGGTGCGCGCCATCGGCCTGTCCAACGAGACGCCCTATGGTGTGCACGAGTTCGTTCGCCTGGCCGAGCAGCACGGCCTGCCGCGCGTGGCCACCACGCAGAACCCCTACTGCCTGGTCAACCGCGTGGTGGACAACGGCCTGGACGAGACCCTGTACCGTCTCGGCGTTTCCCTGCTGGCCTATTCGCCGCTGGGCTTCGGCCTGCTCACGGGCAAGTACGACGCCAGCGGCTTCCTGGGCGCCGACGCACCTGCCGATGGGCGCATCGCGAAGTTCGAGAGCGTGCGCAAGCAGCGCTGGGGCCGGGCCGAGGCGCTGGAGGCGGCA
>JAYNNS010000073.1:0-11020 GCA_038112835.1 Curvibacter sp.
GCGCTCGTGACCTGGGCATGGGCCAGCCGGTCGACCAGCAGGCGGCGGTTGGGCAGGCCGGTGAGCGTGTCGTAGAAGGCCAGGCGCTGGGTCTCGTCCTCGGCGCGCTTGCGCTTGCTGATGTCGCGCCCGATGCCGCGGTAGCCCTTGAAGACACCCCGCTCGTCGAAGATGGGCGTGCCGCTCACGGCCACCCAGTAGATCTGCCCCTCGGCGTCCAGGCGCTGCATCTCCAGGTCGCGGAAGGGCTGGTGCGATTCGAGCACGCGACGGTGCGCCGCCCACTCCTCCTCGCCCAGGTTCAGCGCCCCGAGCTCCCAGCGCGTCTTGCCGATGCTGTCGGCCTGGGTCAGGAGGGACTTGCCTTCGCGGTAGCCCGCGAAGCTGGTGAAGCGGAACTGCGCGTCGGTCTCCCAGTACCAGTCGGAGGACAGGTCGGTCAGGCTGCGAAAGCGCGCCTCGCTCTCCTGCAGGCGCTGCTCGGCCAGCTTGCTCTCGGTGATGTCGCGCACGGCGCCATAGGAAGCCAACTCGCCATGGGCCTCGCGCACCGTGACCGAGTTGCCCCGCACCCAGCGCGTGCCGCCGTCGGGCCGGCGGATGCGGAACTCGTGCTGCCAGGTCGCCCCGTCGTGGAAGGCCGCGCGCATGGAGGCGAAGAGGTCCGGGATGTCCTGCGGCTCGATCGACGCGAACAGCGCGCGCGCGTCCTCGCGCACGGCCTCCGGCGTCACATGGAACATGGCGCGCACGCTCTCGTTGATGAAGGGGAAGCTGATGCGTCCGTCCTCGCGGTGCTGGTACTGGAACAGCACGTCGGGCACCCGGCTCGTGAGCTTCTCGATGAACTCCAGCTTTTCCTGCAGAGCCGACGCCGTCTGTATCTCGGCCGTGACATCCATCACCACGCCGAAGTCCGTGATGCCTCCATTGCTGTTCTGGTGCCGCCGCATACGACTGCGGCGCCAGTAGATGCTGCCGTCCGGGTGGATGGCGCGGTATTCGACGATGCGCCCGTCCATGGCCTGGCGCGCGGCCAGGAAGACGGGCAGGTCCTCCGGGTGGATGCGGCTGCGCGCCTGCGCGCGCGTGCGCTGCGGGCCGATCTTGTCGAAATCGATGTTCTGCAGGCCGGCGGAGAACTGGATCGTCTCGCCGCCATCGCTGGTGCTCCAGTGCCCCACGCGGGCGAGCTCCTCCGTCAGCGTGTGCAGGTCGAGCTGGGCCGCGAGCTTCTCGTTGACCTGGGCCAGCGCCACCTCGCCCGCGCGCAGCGACTCCTCGGCCATGCGCTCGGACGTGACGTCCTTGAGGTACATCAGCACATGCTGCACGCCCCCCACGTCGATCACCACGCCGTTGTAGCGCACCAGCCGCTTGCCCTTGTCCTTGAGATAGACGATGACCTCGCGGTCGCGCAGGCGACCGGTTTGGCGCAGCTCGGTCAGGGCGGCGGCGCGGGCGGCCTGGTCGGGCCAGTGGCCGATCTCGACCGCGGTGTGGCCGATGACCTCCTCGCGCATCAGGCCGGTGAGGATCAGCCACTCGCGGTTGACGTCGACGATCAGGCCGTCCTCCAGCCGCGACAGGCCGATGGCCTCGGGGCTGTCCTCGAACGCCGCGGTGAACAGCTGCTCCGTCTGGCGGCGCTGGCGGGCCTGCAGCTCGCTGGCCTGCTCGTAGGCCTGCAGACGCAGCTCCACCTCACGCAGCTGCGCGCGCAGTCGTTCGATCTCGTCCTTGTGGTCGGCAGAACCCATGTGTGATCAGGCGGCACGACCCGGCCTGGCGGGGGCACCGCCCGGTGCCGGGTCGCTGGCGCATGTTAATCGAGACCCCTCGACCGATTGCAGTCCCCGGGCCGAATAAAACCACAAAGGCGGTATTCCTGCCACATTGCCGCAGGCGCGCTAGAGTCGGGTTGCACTGCACCATCCGACCATGGAACACCGACCCGGCCACAAAGGCAACAAACAGTCCCTGCCCAGTAAGCCCTGCGTGGCCTGCGGCCGGCCCATGAGCTGGCGCAAGAAGTGGGAGAAGAACTGGGACCAGGTCAAGTACTGCTCCGAGGCCTGCCGCATGGCCAAACCCGGCCGGCCCGCCGCATGAGCGCACTGCGCCGCCTCGTGCTCGTGCTGGGCGACCAGCTGGACCCTCAGGCCAGCGCCTTCGACGGCTTCGACCCGGCGCAGGACGCCGTGTGGATGGCCGAGGTGGCCGACGAGTCCGCCCATGTCCCCTCGGGCCAGCCGCGCATCGCCCTCTTCCTCAGCGCCATGCGCCACTTCGCCCAGGCCCTGCACGCCCTGGGCCGGCCGCTGCACTACACGCGGCTGGACGATGCGGACAACCGCGGCAGCCTCGCGGCCCAGCTTGCGCACGACCTGGCGCGGCTGCGACCCTGTGAGCTGGTGCTCACGGCGCCGGGCGACTGGCGCGTGCTGCGCGCCCTGCAGGCCACGGCGCACACCGCCGGGCTGCCGCTGGAGATTCGCGAGGACCGGCACTTCTACACCACGGTGCGCGAGTTCGCTGCCCATGCGCGCGGCCGCAAGAGCCTGCGCATGGAGTACTTCTACCGCGAGCAGCGGCGCCGCCACGGCGTGCTCATGGACGGCGAGGAGCCCGCGGGCGGACGCTGGAACTACGACAGCGAGAACCGCCAGGCCTTCGGCCCGGACGGGCCGGGCTTCCTGCCCCAGCCGCCGCGCTTCGCGCCCGATGCGATCACGCAGGAGGTCATCACCCTGGTGCGCACGCGCTTCGCCGGCCATCCGGGCTCGCTCGACCCGTTCGCCTGGCCGGTCACGCGCGCGCAGGCCCTGCAGGCGCTGGAGGCCTTCATCGCCGAGCGCCTGCCGCACTTCGGCCCCTGGCAGGACGCCCTCTGGCCCGGCGAGCCCTGGCTCTACCACGCCCAGCTCTCGGCCGCGCTCAACCTCAAGCTCCTCCATCCGCGCGAGGTCGTCACCGCCGCCGAGGCCGCCTGGCGCGCCGGCCGGGTGCCGCTGGCCAGCGCCGAGGGCTTCATCCGCCAGGTCCTGGGCTGGCGCGAGTACGTACGCGGCATCTACTGGACGCGCATGCCCGGCTACCTGGAGGGCAACGCCCTCGACGCCCACCAGCCCCTGCCCGCCTGGTACTGGGACGGCCGCACCGACCTCGCCTGCCTGCGCGACGCCATCACGCAGACCCTGGCACACGGCTACGCCCACCACATCCAGCGCCTCATGGTCACCGGCCTCTATGCGCTGCTGCTCGGCGTGGCGCCGAAGGAGGTGCACGCCTGGTACCTCGCGGTCTATGTGGACGCGGTCGAATGGGTGGAGCTGCCCAACACGCTGGGCATGAGCCAGTACGCCGACGGCGGCCTCATGGCCAGCAAGCCCTACATCGCCAGCGGCAAGTACATCGAGCGCATGAGCCCGCTGTGCCGCGGCTGCCGCTACGACCCGGCGCAGCGCACGGGGGAAGGCGCCTGCCCCCTCACCACGCTGTACTGGGACGTCCTGCTGCGGCACGAGGCGCGGCTCGCGGCCAACCCGCGCACCGCGCTGCAGGTGAAGAACCTGGCCCGGCTCGATGCGACGGAGCGCAGCGCCATCCGGGAACGCGCCGCCGCCCTGCGGCGCGGCGAGATCGGCGCGCTGCCCTGACGGCCCGGGCGGCCCGCGGGAAGACCACGGCGCGCGCAAGGTGGCGCTTTTGGACTATCCTCGGGCCGCCTTGTCTCCCCTTTCCGGACCATGACTGCGAAGAACGTCCTGGGCACCGCGCTCGTGCCCTGCTCCTACGATCCCCTGACCGGCTACTACCGCGACGGCTGCTGCCACACCGATGCGCAGGACAGTGGCTCGCACGTGATCTGCGCACGCGTCACGCAGGCCTTCCTGGATTTCTCGGTGGCACGCGGCAACGACCTCGTCACCCCGCGCCCCGACCACCGCTTCCGCGGCCTGCGCCCGGGCGACCGCTGGTGCCTGTGCGCGCTGCGCTGGAAGGAAGCCCTGGAAGCCGGCGTGGCGCCGCCCGTGGTGCTGGAGTGCACGCACGAACGCGCGCTGGACCACGTCTCCATCGAACAGCTGCGCGCGCACGAATACCGGCGCCAGCCGAGCCAGACATGAAGCAGCCGCCGCGTGTCGTGGCCCTGCTGGGCTATGGCGGCCTGCTGCCCTTTGCCGCCGGGGCGCTGGGCCTGCTGTTCGCCCCCATGGGCCACGCCCTGTGGCAGACCGTGCTGCTGGGCTACGCCGCCATCATCCTGAGCTTCGTCGGCGCCCTGCACTGGGGGTTCGCCATGGGCGCCGACGCCCCGGAGGCGCCCGGGCTCTACCGCTGGAGCGTGGTGCCCGCGCTGCTGGGCTGGGTGGCCCTGCTGCTGCCCGGCGTGCTGCCCCTGCTGGGCAGCGACTCGCGCACGGGCACGGCCCTGGCCGCGGCCCTGCTGATCCTGGCCTATGCCGCGCACTACCTGCAGGACCGCCGCCTCGCGCGCCACCAGCCGCTGCCTTACTGGTACCTGCCGCTGCGTCTGCGCCTGAGCACGGGCGCGGTGCTGGCCCTGGCGGTACTCGCCGCGCGGGCCTGAGCGCTCCGGACGGCGAGGCTCAGCGCGCGGGTGCGGCCAGCAGGCTCACGTGCGCGGCCACCACACGCCAGCCCTGCGGCGTGCGCATCCAGGTCTGGCTCTGGCGGCCCGTGGCCGTGCTGCCTTCGCGGCGGAACTCGGTGTTGGCGGTGGCGAAGTCCCGTCCGTAGCTGGTGATCACCGTGTTGAAGATCTCGCGCATCAGCCCCGCGGACGGACGCGCGGCGCGAAATTCCCGGATGGCCGGGTAGCCGTACAGGTTCTCGGTGGCGCCGTAGCGCAGGGTGTGCGGGCTGTCCCAGAACAGCGCGTCGAGCACCTCGACCTTGTTGTGCACCAGCGCGTCCTCGTAGCGGTCAAACGCGGCCTGCACTTCGGCCAGCACCTCGGGCAGATTGATGTCCATGCGCGTGTTTCCTTTCAGGCCGCGAGTTTGACCGAAGCCGCCTGCTCACCCAGATAGGCCTGGGCCAGCGCGCCGTCGGCCGCGATCTGCGCCGCCGTGCCCTGGGCCACGATGCGCCCGCCCTCGATCACATAGGCGCGGTCGGCCAGGGCCAGGGCCAGGCCGGCCATCTGGTCCACCAGCAGCAGGGTCATGCCCTCGCGCCGCAGCTGGTCCAGCGCAGCAAAGAGCTCGGCAATGATCTTGGGCGCCAGGCCCAGCGAAGGTTCGTCCAGCAGCAGGATGCGCGGGCGCGACATCAGCGCACGGGCAATCGCCAGCATCTGCTGCTCGCCGCCCGAGAGCAGGCCGGCACGCTGGTGCAGGCGCTCGCGCAGACGCGGAAAGCGCTGCAGCTGCTCCTCCACCCGCGCCTCGCGCTCGGCGGGCTGCAGGAAAGCGCCGAGGCGGATGTTGTCGAGCACGCTGAGCTCGGGGAAGACCTGGCGCCCCTCGGGCACCAGCACCACGCCACGCGCCACCACCTGCTCGGCGCCCAGGTTCTTGAGCTCCACGCCTTCGAGGTGGATGCCGCCCTGCACCGGCCGGTGCAGGCCCGCCAGCGCCTTCATCAGCGTGGACTTGCCCGCGCCGTTGGCGCCGAGCAGGGCCACCACCTCGCCCTGGCGCACCTGGAGGTCGATGCCATGCAGCACGGGCTCGGCGCCGTAGCCGGCCACCAGCGCGCCCACGCCCAGCATCTCGGGCCGGGCCCCGGTGTCGATGTCGCGCGGCGCTTCCCCACCTTCCAGCGTTTCCCCCAGATAGGCCTGCTGCACGGCCGGGCTGGCCTGCACCTCGGCCGGTGTGCCCACGGCCAGGCGCACGCCGGCGTCGAGCACCACCACCTGGTCGCTGATGCCCATCACCAGCGTCATGTCGTGTTCCACCAGCAGCACGGTCACGCCCGCGTCGGCGATGCGGCGCAGCAGCGTGCCCAGGCGTTCCTTGTCCTCGCGCGAGAGGCCGGCCGCGGGCTCGTCGAGCAGCAGGGCCTCGGGGTCGCTGGCGAGCGCCCGCGCAATCTCCACCAGGCGCCGGTCCACGTGCGGCAGATCGGCCGCCAGCGTGTCCGGATGGCCCGTGTAGCCGCACCAGGCGATCAGCGCGCGGGCGCGGGCCGTCAGTGCCGGGTCGACGCGACCCGCCGCCCCCAGCAGCGGGCCCAGGCGGCCGCGGTGCATGGCCAGCACGACGTTGTCCAGCACGCTCAAGGACCCGAAGAGCTGCGAGGTCTGGTAGGTGCGCGCCACGCCGCGGCGCGCGATCTGCATGGCGTTCTGGCCGGTCAGCGATGCATCGCCCAGGGCGAAGGCACCCCGCGTGGGCAGGTAGAAGCCGCCGAGCATGTTGAGCGCGGTGGACTTGCCCGCGCCATTGGGGCCGATCAGGCTGGTCACGGCCGCGGCCGGGGCGCTGAAGTGCAGGTCGGAGACGGCGCGCACGCCGCCGAACTGCATGGTCAGGCCCTGCGCCGCCAGCGGCAGGCGCGCGCGCTGCGGCAGGCTCAGCGTGCCCTCCCCTGCCGCTACGGCGGGAGTCGGCAGCGCCGGCCACAGGCGCAGCTTGAGGCGCCGCACCAGGCCGGCCACGCCATCGGGTGCGACCCAGAGCACGACGAGCAGCAGCACGCCGAAGAAGAGCAGGCGGTATTCCTCCATGCCGGCCAGCAGCTCGGGCAGCAAGCCCACGATGACCGCGCCCACCAGCGGACCGGCCACGGAACCGGCGCCACCGAGCATGACGACGAGCACGAAGAGGATGGACTGGATGAAGCCGAAGGTGTGCGGCGTGACGAAGCCCGACAGCGGCGCGAACAACGCGCCCGCTGCCGCCGCGCACAGCGCCGACAGGGCGAAGGCCACGGTCTTGATGGCCAGCGGGTTCAGACCGATGGATTCGGACGCGGTCTCGGCATCACGCACGGCGCGCATGGCCGCGCCCCAGGTGCCGCGCGCGAGCCAGGCATAGACGGCCAGCGCCAGGCCGGCTGCCGCAATCGCCAGCAAGGCCATGGCGCGCTCGCCCTGGGCCAGGCCGCCCAGCGCCGGGCCGGTGATGCCCATGATGCCGTTCTGCCCGCCCGTGAGCGCGCCGGCCTCGACGATGCCGTGCTCGACGATGAAGCCGAAGGCGATGGTGATCATCGCCAGATAGGGGCCCTTCACGCGCAGCGCCGGCAGCGCGAGCAGTGCGCCGCAGACCGTCCCGAGCAGCGCTGCGACGGGCCAGGCCAGCCAGAAGCTGAAGCCCGCCTTGCCGGTCAGGATGGCCACGGTGTAGGCGCCGATGGCATAGAAGCCCACGTGACCGAAGGACATCTGGCCCGTGAGCCCGATCAGCACATTGAGGCCTACGCCCACGATAGCCAGCAGCGCCACCTGGGCCAGCACGAAGACCCAGTAGCCGTTGAGCGTGAGCGCCAGCCCGGCCCCCAGGCCCAGCACGGCCGCGAAGGCCACGATCTGCAGCGGCGTGCCCAGGCCCAGCAGGGGTCGTTGCACCAGAGAGGAACTCATACTTTCTTCACCTCCGCCCGTCCGAACAGGCCGTTGGGGCGCCAGGCCAGCGCCGCGATCACGAGCGCGAAGGTCAGGATCTGCGTGTAGCCCGAGCCCAGCGTGGCGGTGATGGTCGCCTCGACCAGGCCGAAGATCAGCCCGGCGATCATCACGCCCCAGGCGCTGGTGATGCCGCCGAGGATGGCCACGGCGAAGGCCTTGAGGCCGAACAGCGTGCCCATGTCCGAATGCACATTCATCAGCGGCGCGATCAGCACGCCGGCGATGCCCGCGAACAGCGCCGAGAGCGCGAAGGCCAGCGCCACCGCGCGCCGGATCGGGATGCCCATGAGGCGCGCGGCCGCGCGGTTCTGCACCACGGCCAGCATGGCCGTGCCCCAGCGCGTGCGCCGCGACACAGAGTGCAGCGCCGCCGCCAGCGCCAGCCCCACGACCGGGATCAGCAGCTGCAGCGGGTACACGCCCAGGCCCAGGCCTCACACAACCAGCGCGTACTGCGCCAGGGGGGAGGGCAGGCTGCGCGGCTCCTTGCCATAGGTGGCCATGACCATGTTGTCGAGCACGATGCCCAGCGCCACCGTGGCCATGAGCCAGGCGTCCGAGCCACGGTTCACGAAAGGACGCACGGCCAGCGCTTCCACCAGCAGGCCGTAGACCGCACACAGGGCCAGGGCCAGCAGCACCGCCGCGTAGCCCGGCCAGCCCAGGGTCTGCGCAAAGGTGTAGGTGAGCACCGCGCCCAGCATCATGGAGCTGCCCTGGGCAAAGTTGACCGTGCCGCTCACGGCATAGGTCACGTAGAAGCCCAGGGCCATGAGCCCGTACATGCTGCCCAGGCCCAGGCCGCTGACCAGCGCGGATAACACCAGCATCGTTGCGTCTCCTCTTGTTTGTGCTCAGCTAATCAATTGAGACCGACGGGCACGATGCGGTTGTCGATGAACTGCGCCCAGACATAGTCGTTGGCCTGCACGGCGTCGTGCACCTCGGGGCTGAAGGGCTTGACGTAGGTCTTGATCAGGCCTTCGTACCGGTCGATCTTGTAGTAGCCCTGGCGGATGTCGTCGCCCTTGGTCGAGCCCGCGGCCTGGATGGCCAGTGCGGTCAGGTGCATGGCGTCGTAGGCATTGGCCACGCCGACGGCCGGCGAGATGTCGCCCGGGCCCTTGACGTTGGGGTACTTGGCCATCATGGCCTTGATCACGCGTTCGCCCACGGGCGACTGCTTGCCGAAGAAGCTGTAGGTCTGCACGAAGTGCACGTCCTTGGCCATGGCGCCGGCCAGCTCGGTGAAGCGACCGCCCGCCGGGCCCCAGTGCGAGACCACAGGCACCTTCCAGCCCATGCGCTCCAGCGACTTGACCACCTGGGCCGAGGGGCCCACGTTGCCCACCATGAACAGCGTGTCGGCACCCGCAGCCTTCAGGCGCGTGAGCTGCGGCACCATGTCCACGTCGTTGGCCTCGAACTTCTCCACGCCCGCGGGCGTCACGCCCTTGGCGGCCATCGCGGCCTTGAGCCCCTTCTCGTTGCTCTCGCCCCAGGGGTTGTTGACGAGGATCAGGCCGGGCTTGGCGGTCTTGAAGGTCTTCTGCGCATAGGCCAGCATGCCCACGTCCACGATCTCGTCCACGGCCGAGACGCGGAAGGCGAAGTTGGGCTTGGCGCCGTTCTGGGTGATGCCCGTGCCCGCGGCCCAGGGGCCCATGAAGGGCACCTTCTCCTGGTTCATCAGCGGCACGATGGCCATGGACACCGGCGTGTCCAGGCCGCCGAAGACCACCGCCACCTTCTCGCGGTAGATCAGCTCGCGCGCGGCCACCACGCCCTTGGCGGGGTTGGCCTCGTCGTCACGGCGCACCAGCTCCAGCTTGCGGCCGCCCAGCAGGCCGCCCTTGGCATTGATCTCGTCGATGGCGATCTGCATGCCGCGTGTGATGGCCTCGCCGGCCAGGGCCGACTGGCCCGACAGCGCGGTGACCAGGCCGATCTTGATGGGCTCGTTGGCCAGCACCGGCGTCGCGGCGGCCAGGGCCAGGCCGGCAGCGAGCAGGGTACGGCGACCGAAGGAGAAGGAAGAACGGGTCATGGCAGGACTCCTGGTAAGGGGATGGATGCGGGCGGGCCCGCGGGCCCCTCCTGCCATGCAAGGGCCGTGCCAGTGTCGCCATGATGTCTATTTCTTTGTTTTCATTAAGATATTCAGATTGTTGACAATATGGCACATTCTTTGCACGCACTTTGATGGAACGCCCCTGGCGGCCCCGCCTGGTGCATGCAGCACCAAAACAGGGAAGAAACGAGAGGAACCCGATATGTCCAGCACCAAGATGAGCCCCGGCGCCATCGTCGACGAATACCTGCGCCTGCTGATGATCCCGGACCCGGCCGCCGCCAGCCAGTACGTGGCGCCCGGCCTGCAGATCCGCTTCACCGGTGGCCGTGCCATGCAGGCGCCGGCCGAATGCGCGGCCTTCAACGCCACGCGCTACCAGTGGGTCAAGAAGAAGATCGAGGCCACCGAGACCGTGGCCGGCGGCACGGCGGACGAGACCATCGTCTACAGCCGCGGCACGCTCTACGGCGCCTGGCCCGACGGCACGACCTTCGAAGGCAACCGCTACGTCGACCGCTACGTCGTCAAGCAGGGCCTGATCACGCAGATGGACGTCTGGAACGACAGCGCCGAATGGCTGCTGGTACGTGCCGGCCTGGCCCGCCTGTGAGGTACAGCACCATGCCGGCGATCTACCCGGGCCTGCTCCCCGACCACGGGCGCTTCCCCTACCGCCCCATCACGCAACGGGCGGACTACCACTGGCCGGGCGGTGCCCGCCTGGCCGTCTACCTGGCGCTCAACATCGAACACTTCGCCTTCGGCGAGGGCCTGGGCGCCATGATCGGCCCGGCCTCGCCCCAGCCCGACGTGCTCAACTACAGCTGGCGCGAATACGGCAACCGCGTCGGCGCCTGGCGCTGTCTGGAGCTGTTCGACCAGCTCAAGCTGCCCGCCGCGGCGCTGATCAACACCGCGCTCTACGATCATTGCCCGGAAGTGGTCATGGCCTGCGCCGCGCGCGGCGACGAGCTTGTGGGCCACGGCCACAGCAATGCCGAACGCCAGGGCGTGCTCGACGAAGAGGCCGAGCGCGAGCTGCTCGTGCTCTGCCGCGACCGCATCCGCGCGCGCAGCGGCAGCGCGCCCGCGGGCTGGCTCTCGCCCTGGATCAGCGAAAGCCAGCTCACGCCCGACCTGCTGGCCGAGACCGGCTACCGCTACACCCTCAACTGGTGCCACGACGACCAGCCCGTGCGCATGCAGACGCGCAAGGGTCCGGGCCTGTGGTCCATCCCCTACCCGCAGGAGCTCAACGACATCCCCATGATCGTGGGCCGCCAGCTGGACGGCAAGGACTTCGCGCAGATGATCGTCGACAACTTCGACGAGATGCTCGAACA
>JAYNNS010000074.1:0-10983 GCA_038112835.1 Curvibacter sp.
CGATCTCCTTGAGCTTGTAGGCCGCGCGCGCGCGGTACCCCTCCTTCTGCGCCAGCTTGACGTAGGGGTCGTTGACGTGGTCGTTGAGCCAGGCCTTGTTGACCTTCTTGCTCTTGGTTTGGACTTTCATGCAATTTCCATTCAGGAAACCGGCCGAAGCAGCGGCTTCCAGTCAATAATAAGCGCCATGCCCGCGATCCAACTGACTCCCGCCCAGCGCAAGGAATTCCGCGCCGAGGCCCACCATCTCGACCCCGTCGTGCTCATCGGCGGCGACGGCCTGACGGCCGCCGTGCAGAAGGAGGTCGACGCCGCCCTCAAGGCCCATGGCCTGATCAAGGTGCGCGTGTTCTCCGACGAGCGCAGCGAGCGCGAAACCATCTTCCAGACGCTGGCAGATGCACTGAACGCCGCGCCCATCCAGCACATCGGCAAGCTGCTCGTGCTCTGGCGCCCCAAGCCGGTCAAGGAACGCGTCGAGGACGAGGACCGCAAGCCCGGCCCGCGCGACGTCAAGGTGCTCAAGTTCAGCAAGAAGGGCGGCCAGCGCCCCGAGGTCAAGGTGCTGCGCGTGCTGGGCAACCAGCGCCTCACGCCCGGCGGCAAAGTCAAGCGCGCCAAGCCCAAGCAGACCAGCGTGAAAAAACGCAACCAGACCTGAGGCTCGCCCTCAGGCCTTGCGACCGAGCCGCCAGAAGGTGATGGCGGCACAGAACCACTGAAGCACATACAGTGCGCTGCCGGCCCGGTGCCACAGCGCCAGGTTCTCGCGCGCCACGATACGGGGTGCCACGGCGAACTCCACCAGCAACGCCAGCAGCAGCCCCCCCACGACGGTGAGCCGTACCGCCTGCAGCGGGGACTGTGTCCCCTCCTCCTCGGCCTCCTCGCGCGACCGCGAAGCCAGCAGAAGCAGCACGGTGCAGACCACCGTGACCCAGGTCTGGGCCGTGAAGAGCCTGGCCGCCATGCCGCCGGCCAGGGCCGGGCTGGGCAGGTGGTGGAACAGGAGCGGAACCACCAGGAAGCCGATGGTCGTGAGGCTGCCCCACCAGAGCGCAGCGGCCCACAAGGGCAGCCGGAGCAGGAAAGCACGCACAGGCCCGGCTCCGCGGTCTTCAGCGGTAGCTGACGGCGACGATCTCGTAGCGCTTGACGCCACCGGGGGCCTGCACTTCGGCCGTGTCACCCTCTTCCTTGCCGATGAGCGCGCGGGCGATGGGGCTGCTGACGTTGATCAGCCCGAGCTTGAGATCGGCCTCGTCCTCACCGACGATCTGGTAGGTCACGGCCTCGCCACTGGACTCCTCCTCGAGCTCGACGGTGGCCCCGAAGACCACTTTGCCGCCGGCGTCGATGGAAGCCGGGTCGATGACCTGCGCGGCCGAGAGCTTGCCCTCGATCTCCTGGATACGGCCCTCGATGAAGCCCTGGCGGTCCTTGGCGGCATCGTACTCGGCGTTCTCGCTCAGGTCGCCCTGGGCGCGCGCCTCGGCAATGGCGTTGATGACGGCGGGCCGGTCGACCGTCTTCAGACGGTGCAGCTCGGTCTTGAGCTTCTCGGCGCCGCGGGTGGTAATCGGGATGGTGGCCATGTCTCTTGAGTTCTGGGGGTAAAAGTAACGGGGGCAGACCGGCGCCTGACGCCAGACTGCCCCCGGGGCTGATGCGAATCTATTCTATGCCAGCTGGGCGTGCAACTCCTGCACGGAATAGACGTCCAGGTTCTCCATGGACTTCATGCCTTCGACGGCAGCTTCCGCCCCCGCGATGGTGGTGAAGGTGGTCACGCGGCCCAGCAGGGCCGAGGTGCGGATGTGGCGCGAGTCGACGATGGCGTTGCGGCGCTCCTCGACCGTGTTGATGACCAGGGCGATCTCCTCGTTCTTGATCATGTCCACGATGTTGGGACGGCCTTCGGTCACCTTGTTGATCACCTCGCAGGCCAGGCCCGCGGCCTGGATGGCGGCGGCCGTGCCCTTGGTGGCGACCACGCTGAAGCCCAACGCGAGCAGGCCGCGCGCGACCTCGACGGCGCGCGGCTTGTCGCTCTGCTTGACCGAGAGGAAGACCTTGCCGCTCTTGGGCAGGCGTGTGCCGGCGCCCAGCTGCGACTTCACGAAGGCCTCGCCGAAGGTCTTGCCCACGCCCATGACCTCGCCGGTGGACTTCATCTCGGGGCCGAGGATGGTGTCCACACCCGGGAACTTGACGAAGGGGAAGACGGCTTCCTTGACGCTGTAGTACGGCGGCGTGACTTCCTGGGTGATACCCTGCGCGGCCAGGGTCTGGCCGGCCATGCAGCGTGCCGCCACCTTGGCCAGCTGGATGCCGGTGGCCTTGGAGACATAGGGCACGGTGCGCGAGGCGCGCGGGTTCACTTCCAGCACGTAGATCACGTCCTGGCCGTCCACGTGCTGGATGGCGAACTGCACGTTCATCAGGCCGACCACGTTGAGCGCACCGGCCATGGCGGCCGACTGGCGCTTGAGCTCGGCCACCGTGGCCGCAGACAGCGAGTACGGCGGCAGCGAGCAGGCGGAGTCACCGCTGTGCACGCCGGCCTGCTCGATGTGCTCCATCACGCCGCCGATGAAGGTCTGGCCCGCGGGATCGCGCAGGCAGTCCACATCGCACTCGATGGCATCGTTGAGGAAGCGGTCCAGCAGCACCGGGCTGTCGGTGCTGACCTTGACGGCCTCGCGCATGTAGCGCTCCAGATCACGCTGCTCGTGCACGATCTCCATGGCGCGGCCGCCCAGCACGTAGCTCGGACGCACCACCAGCGGATAGCCCAGGGCGGCGGCCTTGTCCAGCGCCTCGGCCTCGGTACGGGCCGTGGCATTGGGTGGCTGGCGCAGGCCCAGCTTCTGCAGCAGCTGCTGGAAGCGCTCGCGATCCTCCGCGGCGTCGATCATGTCGGGCGAGGTGCCGATGATCGGTACGCCCTCGGCCTCCAGGCCCAGGGCCAGCTTGAGCGGGGTCTGGCCGCCGTACTGCACGATCACGCCCGTGGGCTTTTCCTTGTCCACGATCTCGAGCACGTCTTCCAGCGTCAGCGGCTCGAAGTACAGGCGGTCCGAGGTGTCGTAGTCGGTGGACACGGTCTCGGGGTTGCAGTTGACCATGATGGTCTCGAACTCGATGCCCTGGCCGATGCGGTTGGGGCCGCCGCCGAGCACCATGATCTTCTTCTTGTTCGTGGGCTCGGCCTCGCACTCGTCCTCGTAGCTCGAGTACATGTAGGCGGTGTTGGTCGGGAATTCGGCCGCACAGGTGTCCACCCGCTTGTAGACCGGGCGCACACCCAGCTTGCGGCGTGTGTCGCGCACGCTCTTTTCCGTGGTCTTGAGCAGCTTGGCCAGGCGGCGGTCGGAGAAGCCCTTCTTCTTCAGGGCGCGCAGCGTGCCGGCGTCCAGCGCGGCCAGGGCCTTCTCGCCCCGCGCATCAGCCAGCGAGTCCAGGTCGAGCTCGATCTTCACGATCTCCTCGATCTGCACCAGGAACCACTTGTCGATCTTCGTGAGCTCGTAGACCTCGTCCAGCGACCAGCCAGCGGCGAAGGCGTCACCCACGTACCAGATACGCTCGGGCCCCGGCGAGCCCAGCTCGCGCTCGAGGATCTCGCGGTCCTGGGTCTTCTCGTTCATGCCGTCCACGCCCACCTCCAGGCCGCGCAGGGCCTTCTGGAAGGACTCCTGGAAGGTGCGGCCCATGGCCATCACCTCCCCCACGGACTTCATCTGCGTGGTCAGGCGGCTGTCGGCGGTGGGGAATTTCTCGAAGGCAAAACGCGGGATCTTGGTCACCACGTAGTCGATGCTGGGCTCGAACGACGCGGGCGTGGCGCCACCCGTGATCTCGTTGCGCAGCTCGTCCAGCGTGTAGCCCACGGCCAGCTTGGCCGCGACCTTGGCGATCGGGAAGCCCGTGGCCTTGGAGGCCAGTGCGGATGAACGCGAAACGCGCGGGTTCATCTCGATCACGATCATGCGCCCGTCCTTGGGGTTGATCGAGAACTGCACGTTGGAGCCGCCCGTATCCACACCAATTTCACGCAGCACCGCCAGCGAGGCGTTGCGCATGATCTGGTATTCCTTGTCGGTCAGGGTCTGGGCCGGCGCCACGGTGATGGAGTCGCCGGTGTGCACGCCCATGGGGTCCAGGTTCTCGATGGAGCAGACGATGATGCAGTTGTCGGCCTTGTCGCGCACGACCTCCATCTCGTACTCTTTCCAGCCCACGAGCGATTCCTCGATCAGCAGCTCCTTGGTGGGCGAGGCTTCCAGGCCGCGCTTGCAGATGGTCTCGAACTCTTCCGGGTTGTAGGCGATGCCGCCGCCCGTGCCGCCCAGCGTGAAGCTCGGGCGGATCACGACGGGGAAACCCACGGTCTTCTGCACGGCCCAGGCCTCGTCCAGGCTGTGGGCGATGCCCGAGCGCGCGGAACCGAGACCGATCTTGGTCATGGCCTCCTTGAACTTCTGGCGGTCCTCGGCCTTGTCGATGGCCTCGGGCGTGGCGCCGATCAGCTCGACCTTGTACTTGTTGAGCACGCCGTTGTGCCACAGGTCCAGCGCGCAGTTCAGCGCGGTCTGGCCACCCATGGAGGGCAGGATGGCGTCGGGCTTTTCCTTGGCGATGATCTTCTCGACCGTCTGCCAGGTGATGGGCTCGATGTAGGTGACGTCGGCCGTGGCCGGGTCGGTCATGATCGTGGCGGGGTTGCTGTTGATCAGGATGACCTTGTAGCCCTCCTCACGCAGGGCCTTGCAGGCCTGCACACCCGAGTAGTCGAACTCGCAGGCCTGGCCGATGACGATCGGGCCGGCGCCGATGATCAGGATGCTCTTGATGTCTGTGCGCTTCGGCATGTCAGTTCTTCTCCATCAGCGCCGTGAAGCGGTCGAACAGGTAGGCGATGTCGTGCGGGCCGGGCGAGGCTTCCGGGTGGCCCTGGAAGCAGAAGGCCGGCTTGTCGGTGCGGGCCAGGCCCTGCAGCGTGCCGTCGAACAGGCTGATATGGGTGGCGCGCAGGTTGGCAGGCAGCGAATCCATTTCCACGGCAAAGCCGTGGTTCTGGCTGGTGATGCTCACGCGGCCGTTGTCCAGGTCCTTGACCGGGTGGTTGGCGCCGTGGTGGCTGTTGAGCATCTTGAAGGTCTTGGCGCCCGAGGCCAGGGCCATGATCTGGTGGCCCAGGCAGATGCCGAAGGTGGGGATGCCGGTCTCGATGATCTCGCGCACGGCAGCGATGGCGTAGTCGCAGGGCGCCGGGTCGCCGGGGCCGTTGGAGAGAAAGACGCCGTCGGGCTGGAGGGCCAGCACGTCCTTGGCGGGCGTCTTGGCCGGCACCACGGTGAGTTTGCAGCCGCGCTGGGCCAGCATGCGCAGGATGTTCTTCTTGACGCCGTAGTCGTAGGCCACGACGTGGAACTTCGGCGCCTGCTGCTCGCCATAGCCCGTTCCCAGCACCCATTCGGTCTGGGTCCAGGTGTAGGGCCGGGGCGTGGTCACGACCTGGGCCAGGTCCAGGCCCTTCATGCTCGGCGCGGCCTGGGCGGCGGCCAGGGCCTCGTCGATCCGGGCCTGGCTCACGGCCTCGCCGGCCTGGAGCGCGACGATGGCGCCGTTCTGCGCGCCCTTGCTGCGCAGCAGGCGGGTGAGCTTGCGGGTGTCGAGGTTGGCGATGGCCACCGTCTTCTCACGCACGAGGTATTGCGTGAGCGTCTCGGTGCTGCGGAAATTGGAGGCCAGCAGGGGCAGGTCCTTGATGATGAGACCGGCGGCATGGACCTTGTCGGCTTCGATGTCCTCGGGGTTGATGCCGTAGTTGCCGATGTGCGGATACGTGAGGGTCACGATCTGCCGGCAGTAGCTCGGATCGGTGAGGATTTCCTGGTAGCCGGTGATGGCGGTGTTGAACACCACTTCGCCGACCGTGGTGCCGGTGGCACCGATGGAATTGCCGAGAAAGACCGTGCCGTCTGCGAGCGCCAGGATGGCGGGAGGGGCGGTTCCCTGGAGAGACAAAAGCACTGGGTACTCCGTTGGTTACGGGCGCGCCCACGCATTCACAGGAAACGGGTCCTGGCTGCTGCTTTGGAGAGGGGTTGTTCGACCGGAAATGCGCTGGGGCGGCTGGATTTCTGAACAGTCGCAGATTATAGCCGACGAGGGATTACCCTCATCACGCACGAGGGGCGCTGTTGCCCCGAATCAGCGGGCCGCGGCGCTGGCGTGCAGGCAGATGGCGGCGGCGGCGGCCACGTTGAGCGACTCCTCGCCACCGGGCTGGGCGATGCGCACCGACAGCGCAGCACGCGCCATGAGCTCAGGGCCCACGCCCTGCCCTTCGTGGCCCAGCACCCAGGCGCAGGGCCAGGGCAGGCGCGCCCGGTGCAGCAGCTCGCCCTGGTGCGAGCTGGTCACGAGCAGCGGCAGGCCCAGGCCCACAAGCGCCTGGACGTCGGCACCCTCGACCAGATGCAGGCCGAAATGCGCCCCCATGCCGGCGCGCAGCACCTTGGGCGACCAGAGCGCGGCCGTGCCCTTGAGCGCGATCACCTGGGCAAAACCGAAGGCCGCCGCGCTGCGCAGGATGGAGCCGACGTTGCCGGCATCCTGCACACGGTCGAGGAGGACGGCGGCCTGGCCGGCCCGCACCGCGGTCTCGGCCGGCAGTTCGAGCACCAGACCCAGCCGGGCCGGTGACTCCAGGCCGCTGATGCCGTCGAACAGCGCGTCCGGCAGCAGCACCGTCTTGCGTGCCACGGCACCGAACTCGCCGCCCAGCGCGGGCCAGGCCGATTCGGCCAGCACGGCCACGGCCGGCTGCACGCCGCGCTGCAGCGCCGCACGGGCCAGGTGATCGCCCTCGACCCAGCAGCGCCCGGTCTTGCGATAGGCCGAACCGTCCTGGCTGAGCTTGCGCAGTTCCTTGAGCAGCGGGTTGTCGCGCGAGGTAATGCGCTCGGGCGGCTGGCTCATCGCAGCACCTCCGCCACCGGCGCGAAGCTCTTGCGGTGCTGCGGGCAGGCCCCATGCTGGCGCAGGGCCGCCAGGTGCTCGACCGTGCCGTAGCCCTTGTGGCCGGCAAAGCCGTATTGGGGGAACTCGCGGTCGTAGTCCGCGCACCAGCGGTCGCGGTGCACCTTGGCCAGGATGGAGGCGGCCGAGATGGCGGGCACCTTGGCATCGCCTTTGACGATGGCCTCGGCCAGCACGTCGAGCACGGGCAGGCGGTTGCCGTCGACCAGCACCTTGGCCGGCTTGAGGCGCAAGCCTTCGACGGCGCGGCGCATGGCCAGCATCGTGGCCTGCAGGATGTTGAGACTGTCGATCTCCTCCACGCTGGCCTCGGCGATCGAACAGCACAGGGCCTTGGCGCGGATCTCGTCGTAGAGCTTCTCGCGCCGCAGGGCCGTGAGCTTCTTGGAATCGGCCAGGCCGGGGATGGGGTGCAGGTCGTCCAGGATCACGGCCGCGGCCACCACGGGCCCGGCCAGCGGGCCGCGCCCGGCCTCGTCCACCCCGGCCACCAGGCCCGGGGTGTCCCACATCAGCGTGGCCTGCTCAGCGGCCAAGAACTTGCGCGATCGCATCGGCAGAAAGACTGGAAGTGTCGCGTTGCAGCTCGGCGTGCAAGGCGTTGAAAGTGTGTTCGAGGGCCGCCACGCGGCCTGGATCGTCCAGCCATTGCAGCGTCGCGGCAGCCAGGGCCTCGGGCGTGGCCGCCTCCTGCACCAGCTCGGGCACGACGAAGTCGCGGCACAGGATGTTGGGCAGGCCGATCCAGGGCTGCAGGTGCTTGCGCTTCATGAGCTGGTAGCTCAGCCAGTTCATGTTGTAGGCGATGACCATGGGCCGTTTGAACAGCGCGGCCTCCAGCGTGGCCGTGCCGCTGGCGATCAGCGTCACGTCGCAGGCCGCCAGCACGGCGTGCGACTGGCCGTTGACGATCTCCACCCTCCCCTGCATCCCGGCCGCGCGCGCGGCCGCCTCGATCGCCGGTCGCAGGGCGGGAATGGCCGGGACGATGCAGCGCAGGTCCGGGCGCCGGCCCTGCATGAGCCGGGCTGCGCGCAGGAAACGCTCGGCCAGGTACTTGACCTCGGAAGCCCGGCTGCCCGGCAGGATGGCCACGACCGGTGCCTCGGGCGGCAGGCCGAGCGCAGCGCGCGCCGCTGCGCGGTCGGGCTGCATCGGAATCACATTGGCCAGCGGATGGCCGACATAGGTGGCGGCGATACCGTGCTGCGCCAGCAACTCGACCTCGAAGGGGAAGATGCACAGCACATGGTCCACGCTGGCCTTGATCTGGTGCACGCGTTCGGGCCGCCAGGCCCAGATCGAGGGGCAGACGAAGTGCGCGGTCTTCACGCCAGCGGCCCTGAGATCGCGCTCCAGGTCGAGGTTGAAATCGGGCGCGTCGACGCCGATGAAAACATCAGGCCGCTCCTGCAGCAGCCGGTTTTTCAGCTGCTGGCGGATGCCGACGATCTCGCGGTAATGACGCAGCACCTCGACATAGCCGCGCACGGCCAGCTTGTCACTGGGCCACCAGGCCTCGAACCCCCGGCGGATCATCTGGGGACCGCCGATGCCCAGGGTCTGAACCCTGGGCCAGCGGGACTTCAGGCCATCCAGCAGCAGGCCGGCCAGCAGGTCACCGGAGGTCTCCCCGGCCACCAAGGCGACTCTCGGCGCCTTCGCGCTGGCCACTTCAGGTGCGGTGCTGCCACCGGGCGCAGGTATGCCCTGCGCTGCGCGGGTGCTGGAGGCCTTCGCACCTGGGGGCAGCCCGGCGGTGCTCAGGGGCGCGCTCATGGCCGGTCAGCGGATGATGCCGCGCTGCGGCGTGGTCTGGGACAGGAAGTCCGTCATCAGCGCCACGTCGGGCGCCGCCTCGGGAAAGCGCTGCGCGAGGGCGGCGATCTGCGCCTGCGACTGCTCCATGGTCAGACCGTCGCGGTACAGGGCCTTGTGCATGGCCTTGACGGCACTGATGCGCTCGGGGCTGAAGCCGCGGCGGCGCAGACCCTCGAAGTTCATCGAGCGGGCCTCGGCCGGCTGGCCCTGGCACATCACGAAGGGCGGCAGGTCGCCGAAGAGCAGCGAGCACATGGCCGTCATGCTGTGCGAGCCGATGCGCACGAACTGGTGCGAGACGGTGAAGCCGCCCAGGATGACCCAGTCGCCCACGACGACATGGCCGGCGAGCTGGGTGTTGTTGGCGAAAGTGCAGTGGTTGCCCACGAGACAGTCGTGCGCCAGGTGGGTGTAGGCCATGAGCCAGTTGTCGTTGCCCAGGCGGGTCAGGCCACCGCCCTGCGCCGTGCCGATGTGGTAGGTGCTGTACTCGCGGATGGTGTTGCGGTCACCGATGACGAGCTCGCAGGGCTCGCCCTTGTACTTCTTGTCCTGGTTGTCCGACCCCAGGGAGACGAACTGGAAGATGCGGTTGTCACGGCCGATGGTGGTACGCCCCTCGATCACGCAGTGCGAGGCGATGCGCGTCCCCGCCCCGATCTTCACGTGGGGGCCGACGAGGGTGTAGGGACCGATCTCGACCGTGCTGTCGAGTTCGGCCTTGGGATCGACGAGCGCCGTCGGATGGATCTGCGCCACGACGCCCTCCTCAGGCAATCTTGCGCATGGTGCACATCAGCTCGGCCTCCACGGCACGCTCCCCGGCCACGCTGGCCCAGGCCTTGAACTTGAAGATACCGGCCTTCATGCGCTCGAGTTCCACCTCGAGGACCAGCTGGTCGCCCGGCTCCACCGGGCGCTTGAAGCGCGCACCGTCGATGCCGGCGAAGTAGTAGACGGTCTTGTCGTCGGGCGTCTCGCCCAGCGTTTCGAAGGACAGCAGGGCCGCTGTCTGCGCCAGGGCTTCGAGCATGAGCACGCCGGGCATGACCGGACGGTGCGGGAAGTGGCCGTTGAAGAAGTCCTCGTTGATCGTGACGTTCTTGATGGCCTTGATGCGCTTGCCCTTCTCCACCTCCAGCACGCGGTCCACGAGCAGGATGGGATAACGATGCGGCAGCATCTTGAGGATCTGGTGGATGTCCATCGTGGTCATTTTTTGCTTTCCTTGAGTTCTTTTTCCAGCGTGCGCAGGCGCTCGCGCAGGGTCGAGAGCTGCTTGAGCGTGGCGGCATTCTTTTCCCAGGCCGCATTGTCGTCCAGCGGGTAGAAGCCCGTGTAGTGGCCCGGCTTGGTCAGCGAGCGCGTGACCAGCGAGAAGGAGGACACGTGCACGTTGTCGGCGATCGTCAGGTGGCCCAGCACGCCGGCGCTGCCACCGATGGTGCAGTTGGCCCCGATGGTGGCGCTGCCGGCCACGCCCACGCAGCCGGCCATGGCCGTGTTGCGGCCCACGCGCACGTTGTGGCCGATCTGGATCAGGTTGTCGAGCTTGACACCGTCCTCGATGAGGGTGTCGTTCAGGGCGCCACGGTCGATGCAGGTGTTGGCGCCGATCTCGACGTCGTCGCCGATGCGCACGGCGCCCAGCTGCTCGATCTTCTCCCAGCGCTCGCCGTCCTTGGCGAAACCGAAGCCATCGGCACCGATGACCACGCCCGGGTGCAGGACGCAGCGGGCACCGATCACGCAATCCTCGCCGACCGTGACGCGCGACTTGAGCACCGTGCCGGCTCCGATCTTCGCCCCACGCTCGACCACGCACAGCGGACCGATCTCGGCCGTGGCGTCGATCTCGGCCGACGGGTCGATCACGGCGCTCGGGTGGATGCGCGGGCCGGCCGGCCGCTGGCGGCTGCGCTGCCAGAGCTGAGTGACGCGGGCGAAATAGAGGTAGGGGTTGTCGGCGACGATGCAGGCACCGCGGGCGCGGGCAGCGTCCAGCAGGGCCGGCGCCACGATCACACAGCCGGCGCCGGTGCTGGCCAGCTGCTGCTGGTACTTGGGATGGCTGAGAAAGCTCAGCGCATGGCCGTCCGCAGACTCCAGCGG
>JAYNNS010000075.1:0-539 GCA_038112835.1 Curvibacter sp.
TGCTGCAGGCCGCGCAGGATGGTCATGCCCAGCACGGGCTGGCCCTTGCGCTCGACCGTGCACTTGTCACAGACCGCATCGGGTTTGGTCTCGGGATCGAGAAACTTCTCGATCGTGCCGGAGTAGATACCGTTGACTTCTCGGATGCGGACCAGGGATTTCTCCTTCTGGCTCGCATCGTCGATGGTCTTCCACAGGCCGGCAGGCGTGGGCTGGGCCTGGGCGCCCAGCGCTGCCAGCGCGAAGCTGGCGGCAACCAGACCGGATTTCATGAGGTTCACCGGAAACATGTGGGGCTGACGTGATCAGGCCAGGGCGAGGTCGGTGTCCATCAGGACCTTGGAGCCGGCACGGGCCGTGCGCATCAGCGTCGCGGTCTCGGGGAAGAGCTTGGCGAAGTAGAAACGTGCCGTCTGCAGCTTGGCCTGGTAAAACGGGTCGGTGTTGCCGGCGGCAATTTCCTTCAGCGCCACGGAAGCCATGCGGGCGAAGAAGTAGCCGAACACCAGATGGCCGGCCACACGCAGGTAGTCCACGGC
>JAYNNS010000075.1:549-3708 GCA_038112835.1 Curvibacter sp.
TTGATGAACTCGGCCATCTTCTCGTTCACGCCCTCCTCCTCCACCAGCTGGCCGACCAGCTTGCCGAACTTCTTGAGCGTGGCGCCGTTGTTGCCCAGGATCTTGCGGCCCAGCAGGTCCAGCGACTGCACGGTGTTCGTGCCTTCGTAGATCATGTTGATGCGGGCATCGCGCACGAACTGCTCCATGCCCCACTCCTTGATGTAGCCGTGGCCGCCGAAGACCTGCTGGCACATCACGGTGGCCTGGAAGCCGTTGTCGGTCAGGAAGGCCTTGATGATGGGGGTCAGCAGAGCCAGCATCTCGTCGCTGTCCTTGCGCACCTTTTCGTCCGGATGGTAGAAGTGCTGGTCCAGCAGCAGGGCGCAGTAGCAGGCCAGGGCACGGCCACCCTCGGCATAGGCCTTCGCGGTCAGCAGCATCTTGCGCACGTCCGGGTGCACGATGATGGGATCGGCTTCCTTCTCCTTAGCCTTGGTGCCCGACAGGCTGCGCATCTGGAGGCGGTCCTTGGCGTAGGCCAAGGCGTTCTGGTAGGCCACCTCGGTCAGGCCCAGGGACTGGTTGCCCACGCCCAGGCGGGCGGCGTTCATCATCACGAACATGGCCTGCAGGCCCTTGTTGGGCTGGCCCACGAGCGTGCCCACGGCATTGTCCAGGATCATCTGGGCGGTGGCGTTGCCGTGGATGCCCATCTTGTGCTCCAGGCCCCCGCAGTAGATGCCGTTGCGCTCACCCAGCGATCCATCGGCCTTGACCAGGTACTTGGGTACGACGAAGAGGCTGATGCCCTTGCTGCCCTTGGGCGCGTCGGGCAGGCGGGCCAGCACCAGGTGCACGATGTTCTCGGCCAGGTCGTGTTCACCGGCACTGATGAAGATCTTGGCACCGTTGATCTTGTAGCTGCCATCGGCCTGGGGCTCGGCCTTGGTGCGCAACAGGCCCAGATCGGTGCCGCAATGGGGTTCGGTCAGGCACATGGTGCCGGTCCATTCGCCGCTGACCAGCTTGGGCAGGAAGAGCTTCTTCTGCTCATCGGTGCCGTGGGCATGCAGGCACTCGTAGGCGCCGTGCGAGAGGCCGGGGTACATGGTCCAGGCCTGGTTGGCCGAGTTCATCATCTCGTAGAAGCACTGGTTGACCACGAAGGGCAGGCCCTGGCCGCCGTATTCGGGATCGCAGGAGAGCGCCGCCCAGCCGCCCTCGATGTACTGGGCATAGGCTTCCTTGAAACCCTTGGGCGCGGTCACCTCGTGCGTGGTCTTGTCGAGCTTGCAGCCCTCGGCATCGCCGCTGATGTTGAGCGGGAACACCACCTCGGCGGCGAACTTGCCACCCTCTTCGAGCACCGCGTTGATGGTGTCGGCATCGGTGTCGGCATGGCGCGGGATCTCCTTGAGCGCGTCGCTGACCTTGAGCACCTCGTGCATCACAAACTGCATGTCGCGCAGGGGCGGGTTGTAGCTGGGCATGGCTTACTCCTGATTGGATTTGGTGAGGGATTTGGCGGTCTTGCGGGCCGGCTTGACGCTGACAGGCTTGGGTGTCGCGGTCTTGACGGCACGGGGTTCGGCCCGGTAGCGGGCCAGGATCTGCTCGAAGGCCTGGTTGGCCCGCGCGATCGATCCGGGAGTCTTGAGGAAACGAGCTTCGTAGTGCACGGCCAGGATGAGGCCGTGGATCTCGAAACAAATCTGGCTTTCGTCGGCGTCGGCCGCGAGTTGCCCCTCTTCCTTGGCCTGGACCACGGCGCGCTGCACCGCGGCCAGCCAGATCTTGACCGAGCTGGCCAGCGCATCGCGCACGGGGCCGGGGCGGTCGTCGAAGTCCACGGCGCCGCTGATGAAGATGCAGCCGGACTGGATTTCCACCGTCACGCGCTTCATCCAGTTGGAGAACAGGGCCCGCAGGCGCGGCAGGCCGCGCGATTCCTTGAGCGCCGGGTAGAAAATTTCCTGCTCGAAGCGTGCGAAGTACTCGCGGATCACCGAGATCTGCAGTTCCTCGCGCGAGCCGAAGTGGGCGAAGACGCCGGACTTGCTCATGCCCGTCACCTCGGCCAGCACGCCGATGCTCAGGCCCTCGAGACCGATCTGCGCGGCCAGACCGAGCGCGGCGTCGATGATGGCGAGCTTGGTCTGCTGGCCCTTGTGCAGGGCACGGCCCTCGCGCGCCACCGGGCGGGTGCCGTTGCGCGGGGTCTTGGAAGCCGGGGAAGCGACGGGCATGGGAAGGAATAAAAACGAACGATCGTGCTATTTTGCACGAAAAAAAGAGGGCGTCAAGCGCCGCCGCTGCTTTTCCCCTCTCCCTCCGGGAGAGGGTCAGGGTGAGGGCGATCCAGCATCAGCGCTTGCGGAAAGGGATGACCCGCTGCGTCTGGGTGCCCAGGCCTTCGATCCCCAGGGTCATGACGTCGCCGGGCCGAAGGAAGCGCTGGGGCTTCATGCCCAGCCCCACGCCGGGCGGGGTCCCGGTGATGATGACATCGCCCGGCATCAGGGTCATGTACTCGCTCAGATGGCTGACGATCTTGGCCACGCTGAAGATCATGGTGCGGGTGTTGCCGGTCTGCATGCGCTGGCCGTTGACGTCCAGCCACAGGGCCAGCTTCTGGGGATTGGGGATCTCGTCCCGGGTCACCAGCCAGGGACCGAGAGGGCCGAAGGTATCGCAGCCTTTGCCCTTGTCCCACTGGCCGCCGCGTTCCAGCTGGAACTCGCGCTCGCTGACATCGTTGGACAGCACATAGCCGGCCACATGCTCCAACGCCGCCTTCTGCGTGACGTGGCGCGCTGTGCTGCCGATGACTACACCCAGCTCCACCTCCCAGTCGCCCTTGACCGACCCCTTGGGGAGCATCACGTCGTCGTCCGGGCCCTGGATGCAGCTGATGGCCTTGGTGAAGACGATGGGCTCGCTGGGGATGGGCATGCCGGCTTCCCTGGCATGGTCGCTGTAGTTCAGACCGATGGCGATGAACTTGCCGATGCCGGCCACCGGGCAGCCCATGCGGGGTTTGCCGCGGACCAGGGGCAGCTTGTCGGTCTTGAGCTTGAGCAGCTTGCCGAGCACGGCGTCCGACAGCTGGGCGGGCCCGATATCCGGCAGCACGCCGCTGAGGTCACGCAGCCTGCCGGCGGGGTCGATCAGGCCGGG
>JAYNNS010000075.1:3718-10826 GCA_038112835.1 Curvibacter sp.
GGCCGGGCTTTTCCTGGCCGGGCCGGCCATAGCGCACGAGTTTCATGGGGCTTCCTTCAAATTAGATGGAATGGCGACTTGCCCTCACCCCCGCCCTCTGCCTGAGGGAGAGGGAGTTGTCGCACCTTCTCCCGCTGGGAGAGCGGTAGGGTGAGGGGCCGACTTCAGCGCAGCATCTGGCCCAGGCTGGCCTCCAGGTGCTCGGTCGGCACACGGCGGAAGCCCGAGCGCGCGAAGCGCTGCAGGCGGCCGACCACGAAGGCCGTGAGCACCGAGGCCTGGACTTGGGCGTCGGCCGTGGGCGTGGCCAGGCCGGCGGCGGCACCGTCGCGCAGGCATTGCTTGAGCGTGGACTCGATCTTGTCGAAGAACTGGTTCATGCGCTGCTGCAGGCGCTCGTTCTCGTAGACCAGGGCATCGCCCACCATCACGCGCACCATGCCCGGGTTCTTCTCGGCGAACTGCAGCAGCATGGTCACCACCTTGCCCGCATGGCGGGCACCAGCCGCGGGGTCGGTCGCACCGGCCTCGCGCTCGGCGATCTGGTTGACCAGGGTGAAGACGGCCTGCTCGATGAACTCGATCAGGCCCTCGAACATCTGCGCCTTGCTGGCGAAGTGACGGTAAAGCGCGGCTTCACTCACCTCCAGCCTGGCCGCCAGCGCGGCTGTGGTGATGCGCTCGGCGCCCGGCTGCTCCAGCATGCTGGCCAGGGCCTGCAGGATCTGGATGCGGCGCTCGCCCGGCTTGGGGCGCTTGCGGGCCGGGGCGACGACAGATTCGGCCGGCTCGGCGGCGGGGGTGAGATCAGCGTCAGACATGGTGTTCGAATATCCCTTTTTTTGATTCTCGCACAGCATCGGCTAGGGGTTAGCCCTCAGTGGCCACCCACTCCGCCGGCACGGCCGGTGCTCCGGAAAAGATGCAGAGATCGTGCCACATCCCTTCAGTGGGAGCGGATCATGGTGCCGTAGGCCTGGTCGGTCAGGATTTCCAGCAGCATGGCATGGGGCACCCGGCCATCGATGATGTGCACGGCATTGACACCGCTCTTGGCCGCGTCCAGCGCGCCCGCGATCTTGGGCAGCATGCCGCCCGAAATGGTGCCGTCGGCCACCAGCTCGTCGATGCGCTTCATGCTCAGCTCGGTCAGCAGCTGGCCCTGCTTGTCCAGCACCCCCGGGATATTGGTCAGCATCAACAGCTTTTCGGCCTGCAGCACGGTGGCCAGTTTGGCCGCCACCACGTCGGCGTTGATGTTGTAACTCTCGTTGTGCTCGCCAAAGCCGATGGGGCTCACCACAGGGATGAACTGGTCGTCCTGCAGGGCCTTGACTACACTGGGATCGATGGACTCGATGTCGCCCACCTGCCCCACGTCGTGCTCCTTGCTCGGGTCCTGCTGGTCCAGCATGCGCAGCTTCCTGGCCCGGATCAGCCCGCCGTCGCGACCCGTCAGGCCCACGGCCTTGCCACCGGCCTGGTTGATCAGCCCCACGATATCCTGCTGCACCTCGCCAGCGAGCACCCACTCCACAACCTCCATGGTCTCGGCATCGGTCACCCGCATGCCCTGCACGAACGTGCCCTGCTTGCCCAAGCGCTTCAGGGCCGTCTCGATCTGTGGCCCGCCACCATGCACCACCACGGGATTGATGCCCACCAGCTTGAGCAGCACCACGTCTTCCGCGAAAGCGCGCTGCAAGGCCGGCTCCGTCATCGCGTTGCCACCGTACTTGATGACCATGGTCTTGCCATGGAACTTGCGGATGTAAGGCAGGGCCTGGGCCAGGATTTCGGCCTTGGCGTGGGGGGCGGAGGGGGTCATGGTTGCTCGCTCAGACAGACAAGCCTTGAATTGTGCCGTAGTCCCCGGCTTTAACGGCGCAACCAGCGGGGCACCTTGAAACGCACCAGCATCAGATACGCCACGACATAGGTAACACTGAACAGCGTACAAAAGATCATCAACACCGCTGTGTTGTTCCAGAAAAGAACTGCCGGAACCACCGTCAGCAAGGTAAACCCCCAGAGATAGGGGGAGGTGCGGTTGTTGCGCATCAACATACGGCGCGAGCCATCGTCGTGAAACACTCCCCGCACAATGCGACGATAGATCAGTTGGTGAAAATGCAAGGCATCCGCCACGCTAGGCGACACTCCACGGGCCAGCTTGCGATAGATCGAAAATACAGTCTCCCAGACGGGATAAATCAGGAGCAGCATGGGAAACCACGGCGAAACCTGGTCGTGGCGCTGCACCAGCGCAATGCTCACCACGGCAATCACCACGCCCCAGAGGTAGGCGCCACCGTCTCCGGCAAAGATCAGTCCGCGCGGATAGTTCCAGACCAGAAATCCGGCTGTCGCCCCGACCATGCATAGCACGACGGCCGCAAGCTGCCGGTCCCCCAATTGCAGGGCAACATGAGCCAGCGCGAGGCCTATCAGCAGCGCAACCGTGCCGGCCAAGCCGTTGTAGCCATCAATAATGTTGAAGGCATGGGGTAGCCCGCAGATTGCGAAAATCGCGAAGGCGACGCCGAGCCAAGGGAAAGCAGTCAACATTGCATCGATACCGGGCAAACCCAGCCGAGCCACGCTCAAGCCCAGCAGCCAGCAAGCGAGAGCGGCGGACATGGCGGTCAGGCCTAACCGGTAGCGAACCGCCAAGCGCTGTGTCTCATCCTCATAGGCTCCGCCCAAAACGGACGGTAAGACAAGCGCCGCCCAGGCAGCAACTGCTGTCCAGCCAAGGTTGGTGTTCAGTACTTCCCATCCGGTGACCGACCAAGCTGCAACGATCCAGGCCGACAACATGCCAATGAGCAGGCCCAGCCCACCCAAGCGGGGGACAGCCCCAGTGTGAAAACGCTGCGGCTTGTCATCCTCGTAATGCTCAGCATGACTCCGCGCCCACCGGATCAGGACGGCTGACGCAACCAATGCAATACCAAAGCTGACCACCATCAAAAATATCATGTACGCTCCCCTTGTAATTGTCTGGACAAAAAGCAGCACAACCCATGCCTGCCAAGCTCAGAGTCGCGTGATTTTGCTTCTTTCGTGGCTGCTTGACTTATAAGGCAGCCCTTGCTGACTTCAGATTGCCAACTCCACAGGTTACGCCACGGGCCTTCGCAGATGCGCCATGAATCTTGCCGAGAGATGCCAGCGTCTGGATACGGAAGGAACAGAATTTCTTTATCCGCTTTGTTCCACTCGTCTCTCTTTTTCCGATTACAACCGCCCACGTCTGCCATCGGTTTCTCCATGACGGGATCGAGCAAATCGCCCGGGATGAAGTCCCGCCATGATGAATATCCAGTTCCTCATGCTTCTTTCATACTTCTCACCGCACGACGCAACTGCGCCATATAGGCAGCCACCTCTGCACTGCCTTCCTCAGGCGCCCACGGCGCCCACTCCTTGGCCAGCACCGGCTCAAACGGCCCGGCCTTGACCTCGAACAGGACCGATCCCGGCTCCTCGGCCAGCACGGTGTGCCAGACACCGGGCGATAGCTCCACCCCAACATCACAAGCAGGCTGATGCGGGCCTGCGCCGAACTCCAGGGCCTGCATCACTTCTCCCTGCTCATTGAAGAGCACCAATGTCAGTCGACCGCGCACGGCTAGCAACGTTTCGGTCTTGGGATCGACCTGGTGACGATGCGGGCGGATGTAGCTGTCCACACCGATGGCGTTGAACAGGCGCTGGCAGGGTTCCGAATAGGATGCATGCAAATTGGCGTGCTGGCGGAGTCGCGGCGAAGTCGCCGCCCTGTCCACCAGATCGTCGAGAAATGCAGGACCAAGGCGACGTATGTTCATGCCCTCAACCCCGCAACGATCTGCCGGGCGGCCACTTCTGGCGAAAAAAGATCTGCAGCAAGCTGGCGGCAGCGACGCTGCAGACCATGGCCATCTTCCACAATCAGCTTTAGCAGTTCCTCGGCTCCTTGCTTCAAGAACGCGACCTCATGCTCCTCGCAGACACGGCCCACGCCAGACTGCCGGATCATGGCCGCCAGGTCGTTGCCCCGATTGATGCTTGCCAATACCGGCAATCCTGCCCACATGTAGGAAAGGAACTTGCCGGGTATGTTATGGGTCCGGTGCCTGGGGTCCAGCGCCACCAGGCCAACATGGCATTGCGCGTACAGCGCCGGAATCTCTGCAGGATCGATCTCGTCATGGAACTGCACGTTGTCCAGCCTCCGCTGCACGGCCGCATCATGCAGGCGGGCCGCCTCGCTGCCGCGACCGACAAACAAAAAACCCACATCGGAACGTTCACGCATGGCGGCGGCAAGATCGAGCAGGAGGTCCATGCCCTGGGCCAGGCCCATGTTGCCGGCATAGACAAAGATCCTGCGTCCAGCCAGCGGACCACCGGACACCGAGATGCTGCAATGTTGCACTGGCGCATCGGCTAGCCAGTTCTGCAGCACCTCCACACGGCGCCCCGGGCCACAGGCCCAAGTTTCGAAATAAGCCAGTGCCGATTGCGCCTGCACGCCAATGACATCCGCCACGGCGTACTGCAGCCGCTCTACCAGCCTGAAGAACCGGTAAGGCAATCCACGCCCCATGAGCCCCATGTCGACCGCCCATTCGGGGAAAATATCTCGCAACACCAAATAGCTTCGGCAGCGGCTGCGCCGCTTCAGCGCCCAGGCCAGCGGCCCCAGGAAGATGGTCGGCGAATACCACACGACCCCATCCCATCTTCGGGAGCGCAGGGGGCTACGCCGCAGGTTGCGCCACATGGCCACCGGCATCCACAGCTCGGCCAGCGCGCGCCGCACCAGTCCCACATCCTTGGTCCGGGGCGCCTTCAAGCGCAATACCACGACGCCGACCATGGACACCAGCTGCCATGGATGGTCAAGCTCCGGGGCCGGCACCAGCACGGTGAGGGCATGACCCTGTCGCACCAACTCCAGCGACAGGTCGCGCAATAGCACGGCCCCCGACGAGCGCAGCGGCGGAAAGACGTCAGCGGTCAGCACGATGCGCATAGGGCTAGTAATTTTTCCAGACCACGCGGTTTACGTAGTCCGTGTAGCTGTGGATGATGCGCACCACCTTGTCGGACACATTGGGCATGCTGTAGTCCGCCACCTGGCGCAGTCCCCGCATGTCGCCACGCGGTTGCCCATCCAGAATGGCCAGAGCCTGACGCACGCGATCCACCTCAAGGCCTACCATCATGACCACCGCCTCCTCCATGCCTTCCGGCCGCTCGTGAGCCTCCCGCAGGTTGAGCGCCGGGAAATTCAGGATGGAGGACTCCTCGTTAATCGTGCCACTGTCCGACAGTACGGCACGCGCCGACAGCTGCAGACGTACGTAATCATGAAAGCCAAGCGGCTTGAGCAGCCGAACCTGCGGGTGGAAACGCGCGCCCACGGCATCGATGCGCTTTTGCGTGCGCGGATGGGTGGACACGATCACCGGCAGATCATGATCGTCGGCTACCGCATTGAGCACCTCGACCAGCTTGGCGAAAGACTTGGGAGATTCGATGTTTTCTTCGCGGTGGGCGCTGACCACGAAATACTTCTTCGCCTGCAGACCCAGGCGCTGCAGCACGTCAGACCCATCGATGCCCGACCGGTAATGCGAGAGCACCTCATACATCGGACTACCCGTCTTGATGACCAGATCCGGCGAAAGACCCTCGCGCAGCAGGTAGTCACGCGCAATCGTGCTGTAGGTCAGGTTGACATCGGCTGTGTGGTCAACGATGCGCCGGTTGGTCTCTTCCGGTACGCGCTGGTCGAAACAGCGGTTGCCAGCCTCCATGTGGAAGATGGGGATCTTGCGACGCTTGGCCGGGATCACCGAAAGACAGCTGTTGGTGTCACCCAGCACCAGCATGGCCTCGGGCTGTACCTGCGCCAGCAGCTGATCCACGGCAATGATCAGGTTACCGATGGTCTGCGCGGCGCCGGCGGAGTTGGCGGCGCTGTCCAGGAAATGGTCCGGCTTGCGCACCCCGAGATCGTCGAAGAAGACCTGATTGAGCTCGTAATCGTAGTTCTGGCCGGTATGCACCAGCACGTGCTCGCAGTGTTCGTCCAGCCGGGCCAGCACACGAGAGAGGCGGATGATCTCAGGTCGAGTGCCCACCACCGTCATGACCTTGAGTTTCTTATGCAGCATGTTGAGTCGCTCCAGTGCGATCACAGGGGGCAGTCATACGTGTCAGGACGGGCTCGATCGAAAATCTCGTTGGCCCACAGCATGACCACCATTTCATCATCCCCGATGTTGGTGATGTCGTGCGTCCAGCCCGGCACTGTCTCCACGATCTGCGGTCTTACACCGCTGGTCAACAGCTCATGCACCTGCCCGGTCTGCATATGACGGAAGCGAAACTTCGCGTCGCCCCGGATGACCAGGAACTTCTCCGTCTTGCTGTGATGGTAATGGCCGCCCCGCGTCACGCCGGGATGGGCGGTGAAATAGGAGAACTGGCCGCAGTCCGGTGTCTTGAGCATTTCCACGAACACCCCGCGCGGATCCGCGTGCTGGGGCACCTCGTAGGCAAAGGCCTCAACCGGCAGGTAGCTCACATAGGTCGCATACAACGCGCGCACCAGCCCGGTCCCCACGCGATCGGTCATCAGCGTGCCCCGGCTGTCCCTGAAGGCCTGGAGCTGCCGCGCCAGCTCACCCACCGTCACGGTGTACTGCGGCGCGACCGACTCGAATCCATCGGGGCCAGCCGCCGCATCGGCGCCATCCATCAGCTGCAGAAAACGATCGAGCACGTCGTCCACGTAGACCAGCGTCATGACCGCCTGCGGGTCGTTGATCCATACCGGCAGGCCGCGGGCGATGTTGTGGCAGAAGGTGGCCACTGCAGAGTTGTAGTCGGGCCGGCACCACTTGCCGAAAACATTGGGCAGGCGGAACACATGCACCGGCACCAGCGGGGCGCGTCCGACCGCCTGCAGGGCTGCCTCGGCGTCCCGCTTGCTGCGGCCATAGGGGTTGTCCAGGGCGGCCTGGGTCGAGGAGGTGTACAGGATGGGGATCCTCCGGCCGCCCGCCCGGGCAACGCCGGCCACGGCATCACACAGGGCACGGGTCAGGCC
>JAYNNS010000076.1:0-10787 GCA_038112835.1 Curvibacter sp.
AGCCGAACCAGCCGATCATCGCCGCGCCGATGCCGCTGGTGATGTGGTCGTAGCCGGGCGCGATGTCGGTGGTCAGCGGGCCCAGCGTGTAGAAAGGCGCCTCGTCGCAGTGCTTGAGCTGCTCGGTCATGTTCGCCTGCACCAGGTGCATGGGCACATGGCCCGGGCCTTCGATCATGGTCTGCACCTCATGCTTCCAGGCGACTTTGGTGAGCTCACCCAGGGTGCGCAGCTCGGCGAACTGGGCCTCGTCGTTGGCGTCCGCCCCCGAGCCCGGGCGCAGGCCGTCGCCGAGCGAGAAGCTCACGTCGTAGGCCTTCATGATCTCGCAGATCTCCTCGAAATGCGTGTAGAGGAAATTCTCCCGGTGATGCGCGATGCACCACTTGGCCAGGATGGAGCCGCCGCGCGAGACGATGCCCGTGACGCGCTTGGCCGTGAGGTGGATGAAGGGCAGGCGCACGCCGGCATGGATGGTGAAGTAGTCCACGCCCTGCTCGGCCTGCTCGATCAGGGTGTCACGGAAGATGTCCCACGTCAGGTCCTCGGCCACGCCGCCCACCTTCTCCAGCGCCTGGTAGATGGGCACGGTGCCGATGGGCACGGGCGAGTTGCGCACGATCCAGTCGCGCGTGGTGTGGATGTACTGGCCGGTGGACAGGTCCATCACCGTGTCCGCGCCCCAGCGCGTGGCCCAGACCAGCTTCTCGACCTCCTCCTCGATGCTGGAGGTCACGGCCGAGTTGCCGATGTTGGCGTTGACCTTGACCAGGAAGTTGCGGCCGATGGCCATGGGCTCGAGCTCGGGGTGGTTGATGTTGGCCGGGATGATGGCGCGCCCGCGCGCCACCTCGTCGCGCACGAACTCGGGCGTGACCACCTGCGGAATACTGGCGCCGAAGCTGTTGCCGGCCAGGCGCTGCTCGCGCGCGGCATCGGTCAGGTAGGCGCGTGTCCATTCGAGACGCTGGTTCTCGCGCAGCGCCACGTACTCCATCTCGGGCGTCACGATGCCGCGGCGCGCGTAATGCATCTGCGTCACGTTGCCGCCCGCCCTGGCGCGGCGTGGCGTGCGCTGCAGGCCCGCGGCCTGGGCGCGCAAGGCGGCCAGGGCATCGGTCTCGCCACGCTTGAGGCCGTCGTCCAGCGCATAGGGCGTGCGCCCGGCATAGGTCTCGGTATCGCCACGGCCGGCGATCCAGTCCGCGCGCAGGGGCGGCAGGCCCCGGCGCACATCGATGTCAGCCTGCGGGTCGGTGTAGGGGCCCGAGGTGTCGTAGACGGTCACGGTCTCGCCATTGCTCAGGGCGATCTCGCGCAGCGGCACGCGCAAGTCCGGGCGCGAGCCCGTGAGGTGGGTCTTGCGCGATGCAGGCAGGGGCTCGCGCGTGAGGGTGAGGAATTGATGGAGGCGGTCGGGTGCGTTCATGGGTCTCTCCTTGCAGGTGGTGGTTTGCTCGGAGAGGACGGTTCACAAAACGCGAACCAGGATGGCACGGCGGCCAGCAAGGGGGACAGACCGGGGCCCACGCAGGGTGGACAGGCAGCAGGTCAGGCTCTTCTTACGCCGGTACAAACCGGATCAAGTTCGCGGGTTCGGATCACCGTCTCAGCAGATCCGGACCTACGCTGGTCCTGCCTGCACCCCGGGCAGGACCGACTGTAATGCAGTCCGCGCACGCCGGAACATGACCGGGGTCAATTTTTTTCCGCAGCCGCGGATTCCGCCCCCTCAGGCTCGCGGCAGCACGGCCACCCCGGCGACGGCCTGGCGGTAGGCGGACTCCAGCGACTCGACGCTGTCGACGTTGATCTTCAGGTCCTGCAGCAGACCATCGTGCAGGCCGAAGACCCAGCCGTGCAGCGTGACCTTCTGCCCGCGGCCCCAGGCGTCCAGCATCACCGTGCTTTGCGCCACATTGACCACCTGCTCGATGGCATTGAGCTCCACCAGGGCGTCGTGCCGATGGCGGTCGGACAGGCCGTCGAGCAGGGCGCGGTGACGGTCGCGCACGTCCTGGATATGGCGCAGCCAGTTGTCGGCCAGGCCGACGCGCGTGCCCCGCAGGGCCGCCTGAACGCCGCTGCAGCCGTAATGGCCCACGACCATGATGTGCTCGACCTGGAGGTGCTCCACCGCGAACTGCACCGTGGACAGGGCGTTGAGATCGGAGTGCACGACCACGTTGGCGACGTTGCGGTGCACGAAGACTTCGCCCGGGTCCAGGCCCGTGATCTGGTTCGCGGGCACGCGGCTGTCGGAGCAGCCGATCCACATGTACTTGGGCTGCTGCTGCGCGCGCAGACTGCTGAAGAAGCCGGGGCGCTCACGCTCCATCTGCGCAGCCCAGGCGCGGTTGTGGGCGAACAGGTCTTCGGGGGTCTTGGTCATGGGCCTATTCTCGCGCAGTTCAGCGCCCCTGCCGCAAGGCGGCACGCACATTCCAGTCGAGCAGGCCCAGCTGGGCGCGGGCCTGGGCGTCGAGCGCGGCGTCGAAGCGGCAGCGCTCGGCCTGCCCGGGATCGGGCGGCGTGCAGACGAAGCTGGCGGCGTCACCCAGCGTCCAGCTGCCCTGCGCGCTGCGCGCGCGGCCGTAATAGCCCAGGCTCAGCGCCGCGGCCGGTGGGCTCACGGGCGCGCGCAGCAGATCGCGTCCGCTGCGCACGTAGCCGCTGTCGATACCGAGCAGGGGCAGCAGGGTGGGGAACATGTCGCGGTGGCTGGCCGGCAGGTGGCGCTGCGGGCCGCAGGCCAGGCCCTCGTCCCAGACGATGAAGGGCACCTGGCTCATCAGGTGGCGCCGTTCGGGCGTGGCATAGAGGCCGAAGCTGCGCACATTGTGGTCGCCGGTGGCCGCGATCACCGTGTGGCGTGCCAGCGGACCGCGGCGCAGCTCCTGCACCAGGCCGCCTAGCAGGTCGGTGGCGTAATGCCAAGTGTCGAGATTGGGCCAGAGGTCCTTGGAGTTGCGCTCGCCGCCCCAGCGGGCCTCGTCACGCTGGCGGCGCGGCGCGTCGGGCGGCAGGTCATAGGGCGGATGGTTGGTGGCGGTGAGCACGAAGACGAAGAGCGGCTGGGGCTGCGGCTCCTGCAGGCGCTGGCTCAGGTAGCGGAACACATAGTGGTCCCAGACGCCCCAGATGCCCATCTGCGCCTCGGGATAGGCGCGCTGGAGAAAGCTCGCGTCGATGACTTCGTCGAAGCCCTGGGTCCTGAGCACGCGGTCCAGGCCACGCCAGCCGGCCTGGGCCGAGGTCACGAAGACCGTGCGGTAGCCGGCCTGCTTGAGCAGCAGGGGCACGGCCCAGGGGATGGGCCGCTGGCCTTGCACCCCCAGGGTGAGCGGCGTGATGGGCGTGGAGAACAGGATGGCCTCGAGCGAGGGATGGGTGCCGGGCTGGGCCGCGTCGAAGTTGGAGAAGTGGCAGGCCTGCTCCAGCGTGGGCGCCAGGCGCCCCAGCACATTGAAGTGGCGCTCGTCGTGGTACAGGAAGGGCTCGGCGCTCCAGGACTCCATCAGGAAGAAGAGCAGGTGCTTGCGCTGGCCCGGCGCGGGCGTGCCGCCGCCTTGGGCGAAGAGCGCCTGCCGCACCTCGGCCTCGCTGCCCGCCGGCAGGCCCAGCACGCGCGCAGCCTCCTGCGGCGAGCCATAGCCGAGCTGGCGCAGGCCCAGCAGCGGATCGCTGAAGTTCTGCGAGGCCTTGCGTCCGTCCCAGGCGAACTTGAGCGCGATGACGCCGTTGGGCACCATGTCGTTGAGGAACTGCGAGGTGGTCACGGTGACGTTCTGCCGCCCCAGGGCCATGGCGCGCAGCGTGCCCTTGGTGGTGAGCACCAGCAGGAAGAGCCCGAACAGCACGCCCAGCAGCACGATGGCTGCCGGCACGCGCCGCGCCGCGATCAGCGCATTGAGGCGCAGGCTCAGCGCCGCATAGAGCTCGCGCCGCGCCGCGATGGCGGCCCAACTCGCCGCGGCCAGCACGGCCAGCGTGAGCAGCACGGGGAAGTCGCTCCAGATGGTCTGCAGGATGGCCCGGGTGTCGTCCTCGAAGAAACCGAAGACCACGGGGTCGATGGGCGTCTTGTAGAAGCCGTAGTAGTGCAGGTTGATCAGGCTGGCCGTCACGAAGAGCACGGCCAGCACGCCTGCGGGCGCACCGTGCCAGCGCGGCGGCAATAGCATGAAGACGGGCCACAGCAGCAGGGCGGCGGCCGCGCAGACCTTGAGGTCGAAGCGCGCGCCCTGGTAGACCACAGCCCAGAGATCGGCCGGCGCGAGGTCCAGCCCCTGGGGCCAGTGCCAGGCCATCTGCGCCAGTCGCAGCAGCGAGAGGACCAGCGCCACGCACAGGACCAGGGCCCAGGACTGTAGCGTGGTGGAGGCCAGCCGCGCCAGCCAGCGTCGGCCACGGGACGGTTCGGAAATCTGCATGCCCGACATTGTCCGGGCAAAAGGCGCCACTTACAGGGTCTCGGCGAAGAGCTCGCGCCCGATCAGCATGCGCCGGATCTCGGAAGTACCCGCCCCGATCTCATACAGCTTGGCGTCGCGCCACAGGCGGCCCAGCGGGTAGTCGTTGATGTAGCCGTTGCCGCCGAAGATCTGCACGCCCTCGCCGGCCATCCAAGTGGCTTTCTCGGCACACCAGAGGATGGCGGAGGCGCAGTCCTTGCGCACCTGACGCACGTGCTCGGCGCCCAGCAGGTCCAGGTTCTTGGCCACGGTGTAGGCGAAGGAGCGCCCCGCCTGCAGCACGGTGTACATGTCGGCCACCTTGCCCTGGATCAGCTGGAACTCGCCGATGCTCTGGCCGAACTGCTTGCGGTCGTGAATGTAGGGGATGACGTTGTCCATCACCGCCTGCATGATGCCCAGCGGGCCGCCGGTCAGCACGGCGCGCTCGTAGTCCAGTCCGCTCATCAGCACCTTGGCGCCGCCGTTGAGAGTGCCCAGCACGTTCCCGGCCGGCACTTCGACGTTCTGGAACACCAGCTCGCCGGTGTGGCTGCCACGCATGCCCAGCTTGTCCAGCTTCTGCGCGATCGAGAAGCCTTTCATGCCCTTCTCGATCAGGAAGGCCGTGACGCCGCGTGCGCCCAGCTCGGGCTCGGTCTTGGCATAGACCACCAGGGTGTCGGCGTCGGGGCCGTTGGTGATCCAGAACTTGCTGCCGTTGAGCAGGTAGTAGCCCCCCTTGTCTTCCGCCTTGAGCTTCATGCTGATCACGTCGCTGCCGGCATTGGGCTCGCTCATGGCCAGCGCGCCCACGTGCTCGCCACTGATGAGCTTGGGCAGGTATTTCTTCTTCTGCGCCTCGTTGCCGTTGCGCTTGATCTGGTTCACGCAGAGGTTGCTGTGCGCGCCGTAGGACAGGCCCACCGAGGCGCTGGCGCGGCTGATCTCCTCCATGGCGATCATGTGCGCGAGGTAGCCCATGTTGGCGCCGCCGTACTCCTCGCCCACGGTGATGCCCAGCACCCCGAGCTCGCCCATCTTGCGCCACAGGTCCATGGGAAACTGGTCGCTGCGGTCGATCTCGGCCGCGCGCGGGGCGATCTCGGCTTGTGCGAATTCGCGCACCGCGTCGCGCAGCGCGTCGATGTCGTCGCCGAGCTGGAAGTTGAGTCCGGGCAGGTTCATGAAAGTCTCCGAGGTGATGACAGCGGCCTTACCTGCCGCTCTTCTTGTCCAGTTTGGTCAGCAGGGCACGGGCCTCGCGCTGGTGCGCCTTGATCTCGTCCAGGTTGGCCTGCAGGTCGGCCATCTGCTGCTCGACCTGCGCGCGGTGCGCGGCCAGCACGTCGAGAAATTTGCGCAGCTGCGGCCCGGTGTCGCGCGGGCTGTCGTACATGTCGATGATGTCCTTGGCCTCGTTCAGGCTCAGGCCCAGGCGCTTGGCGCGCAGCGTGAGCTTGAGGCGCGTGCGGTCGCGCCCGCTGTAGACCCGGATGCGTCCGCCGGGGCCGCTGCGCTCGGGCTGCAGCAGGCCCATGTCCTCGTAGAAGCGGATGGCGCGCGTGGTGAGGTCGAACTCCCGGGCCAGATCGCTGATGCTGTAGGTCGTGGACATGAATCCTCGTGCTGCACAATGAACCAAGGCGACAGCGCCTTCCTTCCCGACCCGCCTAGAATGCGGCGCATCGGTTGACGTTTACGTAAACGTCAATTCTGGCACAAAGATGAACGAACTCGAACGCGAACTGCACTACCCCCTGGGCGACACCCTGCCCGGCCCCGGCACCACCCTGGAGGTGGCCCCCGGCGTGCGCTGGATCCGCATGGCCCTGCCCTTTGCGCTGGACCATATCAACCTCTGGCTGCTGCGCGACACGCTGGACGGCCGCGAGGGCTGGACCGTGGTGGACTGCTGCATCAGCCGCGACGAGGCACGCAGCCAGTGGGAACAGATCTTCGCCCACGCGTTCGAGGGCCTGCCCCTGCTGCGCGTGATCGTGACCCACATGCACCCGGACCACATCGGCCTGGCCGACTGGCTCTGCGCGCGCTGGAGCACGCCCGAGCAGCCCTGCCGCCTGTGGATGAGCGCCACCGACTACCACCTCGCGCGCATCGGCTCGGCCGGCAGCAACGGCTTCGGCGGCGACAGCGCGGCGCTGTTCTTCGCCGCCCACGGCCTGCGCGATCCGCTGTCGATGGAGAAGATCCGCGAACGCGCGAGCTACTACCCGACGCTCGTGCCCGGCGTGCCGCGCCAGTACCGCCGCCTCATGGACGGCGACGTGGTTCCCATCGGCGGCCGCGGCTGGCGCTGCATCAGCGGCCACGGCCACGCGCCCGAGCACATCGCCCTGTATTGCGACGAACTCCGGCTGCTGATCGGCGGCGACATGATGCTGCCGCGCATCTCCACCAATGTCAGCGTCTTCGACATGGAACCCGAGGCCAACCCGCTGCGGCTCTTCCTGCAGTCCATCGACAAGTTCCAGGCCCTGCCCGAGGACACGCTGACCCTGCCCTCGCACGGCAAGCCCTTCACCGGCCTGCACCGCCGCATCCGCCAGCTGCACGAGCACCACCGCGACCGCCTGGCCGAGGTGATGCAGGCCTGCAGCGAGCAGCCCTGCAGCGCGGCCGACGTGCTGCCCGTGCTCTTCAAGCGCAAGCTGGACCTGCACCAGACCACCTTCGCCATGGGTGAGGCCGTGGCCCATCTGCACGCGCTCTGGTTCGAGGGCCGGCTGCAGCGCTACCGCGACGCCGAGGGCGTCTACCGCTTCCGCCCGGCCTGATCCCCGCGCCCGGCCCGGCGGCTGGACCGGCCTCTACAATGCACGCTTTTGGTGCCAACGCAGGCATCCCCAACAACCTTCCTCTGGATGTTTGAACGGAGTCTGGCGTGGTGCCACATCCTTTCCTCCTCTGGCTGCGCAGTTTCAAACCTGCGCCCCTGCCGGTCAGCCGACGCGAGATCTGGCTCAGCTGCCTGGGTGCCGGCCTGGGCCTGCTGGGGACCGAGTGGGTCAGCCACCTCGCCCTGGGTGAACTCAACCCCTGGTTCATCGCGCCCATGGGCGCCTCGGCCGTGCTGCTGTTCGCGGTGCCGGCCAGCCCGCTGGCCCAGCCCTGGTCCATCGTCGGCGGCAATCTGGTCTCGGCGCTGGTTGGCGTGCTCTGCGCCCACACCCTGGGGTACGGCGGCCTGGCCGCCGGGACCGCCGGGGCGCTGGCCATCGGCGCCATGTTCGCGCTGCGCTGCCTGCACCCGCCGGGCGGTGCGGTGGCGCTGACCGCCGTGGTGGGCGGCCCGGCCATCGCGCAGTTGGGCTACGGCTATGCCCTGTGGCCCGTGGCCACCAATTCCGCCCTGCTGCTCGCCCTGGCCCTGCTGTTCAACAACCTCACGCGACGACGCTACCCGCACCAGCCCGCGCCCCAGCCGCATCCGCACCGCACGGCCGACCCGCTGCCCAGCGCGCGCCTGGGCCTGCTCAAGGCCGATCTCGACGCTGCGCTGGCCAGCCAGGGCGAGCTGCTCGACATCACGCCCGAGGACCTGGAGCAGATCCTCACGCGCGCCCAGCTGCAGGCCAGCCGGCGCAAGTTCGGCGAGGTGCTGTGCCGCGACATCATGTCGCGCGACGTGATCTCGATCGGCCCGCGCGATGCGGTGGACGAAGCCTGGGCCCGGCTGGAGCGACACAAGGTCAAGGCCCTGCCCGTGGTGGACCCGGACGACGGCACGCTGGTGGGCATCGTCTCGCTGCACGACTTCTTCATGGCCCAGGCCGCGCCCGACCCGCGCCGCATGCCGGTGATGAACACCGCGCGCTACGTGGCCGACATCATGACCCGCAAGGTGCGTGTGGCCCGCCCCGAGCAGCCCATGGTGGACCTCGTGGGCCTGTTCTCCGACGGCGGCCTGCACCACATGCCCGTGGTGGACGGGCAGTACCGGGTGGTGGGCATGCTCACCCAGTCCGACGTGGTGGCCGCCCTGTTCAAGACCGGGAGCCAGCACTGAGCGCGCGCCGCCGCGCCGCGGCTCAGGCCAGGCGACCCCAGAGCCAGGGCAGCCAGGCGGCCAGGGTCACGAGCAGCAGGCCGGCGCAGGCCGGCGCGCCATAGCGCACGCCACCGGCCACCCAGGCCGCCACCATCTTGCTCAGGGTGTTGCTGCTGAAGGCCAGCAGCACGGCCAGCTGCAGCAGCCCGGCCCCGAGTTCGCCGCGCACGGCCAGGGCCATCGCCGCCGCCGAGGCCGCGTGCGCATCGGCCAGGCCGGCGAGGGCCGCCGTCAGCAACGTGGCCACGACGCCCAGGCGGCCCTGCATCCAGGCCACCAGCGCGGCGATGCCCGTGAACAGCAGGGCCAGCCCCAGGGCCTGGCGCAGGCTGAAGGCGCGACCGCGGCTCCCATCCTGCGCCTGGGGCAGCGGGCTGTGGCGCAAGGCCACCAGACCCAGCAGCAAGGCCGTGAGCCCGGCCGCGCCGAGCACGGGCGCCAGCACCTGCAGCACGCCAGCGCCCAGCGTGAGCGCCAGCAAGGCCAGCAGCAGGACCGTGGAGACGGTGGAGAGCCAGGCCGCGGCCAGGCAGGCCGTGCGCAGCCCGGGGTGCTCGCGCGCGCGTGCGCCCATGGTGGCAATGGTGGCCGTGCTCGACACGAAGCCGGACACCAGGCCCGAGAGCGCCAGCCCCAGGCGCGCGCCGAACAGGCGCAGGGCCACGTCGCCCAGGGACTGCACGGCCAGGATGAGCACCACGAGTTGCCAGAGCTGGCGCGGGTTGACGCCGGCCAGCCAGGCCAGGGGCGCATCCGGCGTGAGTGGCAGCACCACCAGCGCCGCGGCCGCGAGGATGAGCGCGTTGCGCAGCTCCTGCTCGCTCAGGGTGTGGGTGGCGAACTGCTGCGAGGGCCCACGCGCGGCCAGCAGGCCAGCCACGACCACCCCGCCACCAGCCGCGACCTCAGGATGCGGGACGCTGAGGACGCCCAGCATAAAGGTCAGGAAGAGCGCGATCTCGGTCGTCACGCCGGGATCGGCCGAGCGGTCGCGGCTGTAGGCCACGACGGCCAGCGCCGCCACCAGCCCCCCGGCCACGGCCGTGAGCCAGGTCTGGCCCAGCAGCTGCACCGCCGCACCCACCAGGGCCGCCAGCGTGAAGCTGCGCACACCGGCAAACTGCCGCAGTGGCCCCTGCCCCTTGCGCCGCTCACGCTCGACGCCGATCAGCAGGCCGATGCCCAGCGCGAGGGCCAGGCTGGTGAGGGCGTCCTGAGCGAATGCCATCTCATCGCCAGCGCGGGATGGCGTCGTCACGCAGCTCGTCGCGGCGAGCCTGGTAGTCGGGCATGACGGAGCGCACCGTGTCCCAGAAGCGCGGGCTGTGGTCCATCACGCGCAGGTGGCTGAGCTCGTGCGCCACCACGTAGTCGATCACGCGGGCCCGGAAATGGACGAGCCGCCAGTTCAGGCGGATCGCGCCGTCGGCGCTGGCGCTGCCCCAGCGCGTGCCCGCGCTGCTCAGCGAGAGCTTGCGCCACTGCACACCCAGCAACGGCGCATAGTGATCCAGGCGCTCGGTGAAGAGCCGCTTGGCCTGGCGCATGAGCCAGGCCTGCACCGCGTCGCGGATCTGGGCGGGCTCGGCGTGCTGCGGCAGGCCGATGTGCAGGGTCAGGCGCGGCACGCCTTCAAGCGTGAGGTTGGGCGCCTGCGCGTCGGTGTGCAGCACCACCTCCACATTGTTGGCCTTGAGGCCGCCGCCCACCGCGCGGTAGGCGTGCGTGGGGTCCAGCACCACGATGACGAACTCGCCGAGGAAGGGGAAGCTCGCGCCGTCGCGCCACTCGATGCGGGTGGCCTCCAGGCGCTGCTCGCGCGCGCGCATCTCGTCGAGCTTGCGCACGATCCAGCCGGCCTTTTCCTGCAGCGCGGCCTCCACCTCGTACAGCGGGACCCAGCGCGGCGCACTGACCACCAGACCGTCGGCGCCGACCTGCATGCCGATGGTGCGGCGCTTGCCACGCCGCAATTCGTAGGCCACGTGGGCATCGCACAGCCGCGTCTGCCGGTTGGCGCGCGGATGGCTGAACCGTGCCGGGACGAGCACGCTGGGCAGGAGCTCGGCCGGGCGCTGCGGGCCGTGCAGTTCGGGCGCCGCTGCGGGGGCCGGAGGCGACGCGGCCTGCACCGGCGCCGGTGCGTCCGCGAAGAGATCAAGGGCCAGCTGGAGGAAGCCGCGCATGCGCCGATCTTAGCGAGATCAGCGGTAGGCGTCCGGGTCCAGGCGGCGCATCTCGGCCTCGATCCAGGCCTCGAC
>JAYNNS010000077.1:0-10604 GCA_038112835.1 Curvibacter sp.
CGATGACCGAGGGCTGGATGGCGGGGGTCAAGGTGGCGCTGCTGGCCTATGCGCAGATGCGGACCATGGAGCGCGAGCACGTGCAGCGGCAGCTGACGCTGGAGGTCGCGAGCTACACCAGCGGCCTGTACGAGCGGCTGCTGGGCGCGCACTTCCTGCTGGGCGTGCAGGCGGTCGGCCTGCGCCAGCGCGCGGCGCAGGCCCCCGAGCTCGACGATCCGACGCGGCGGGTCTACACCCGCATCCGGACCGAGGCCGCCACCAGGGTCGATCCCGCGCTGCGGGCCCATCTGGCGCGCGGGGAAAGCCTGCTGCTGACCCAGGGCGAAGCGCAGGCGCCGCGCCTGGTGCTGGTGCGGGCGGTCGATCCGGCCCGGCCCGAACTCGGCGTGCTGCGCGGCGAGCTCGCACCGGACTATCTGTGGGGCGATGCCGAGGACCTGGCCCACCAGACCCAGGCCTGTGTGCGCGACGCCCTGGGCCGGGTGCTGCATTGCACCGACGCGGCGCTGCGGCCCCTGGCCGAGCGTCTGGGCCTGCAGGCCGCGGACGAACAGATCGACGACTGGCAGCACGTCACGCGCAGCCTGTTCCTGCGCGCACGTTTCGCGGCCGACGACTGGTCGGTGCTGGTGCTGCGCCCCGAGGGTGCGACCGATCCGGGCTGGGGACGCCTGGTCTACCTCTTCCTCGGTGTGGTCCTGCTCATCCTGCTGCTGGTGGCCCTGCTCAGCGGCGTGCAGCTGCGGCGCACCCTGGTGCCGCTGGAGCGCCTGATCGAAGGCACGCGCCGCATCGCGCGCGAGGACTTCAAGCTGCCCGTGCAGGTGCACCGCGACGACGAATTCGGCCAGCTCGGACACGCGCTCAACAAGATGGCCGCGCGCCTGGGGCGCCAGATGGGCACGCTGCGCGCGCTGGCCGAGATCGACCATGAGATCCTCGCGCGCGCCGACATGGAGCAGATCATCACCCGCGTCCAGGAGCGCCTGCACGAGCTCTGGCCGCAGGCCGTGACCAGCATGGTGGTGTTCGACCGCAAGGCGGCGGACTTCGGCATCGTGCACCTGCACGCGGGCGAGAGCGAGGTCACCGCCAAGGTACCGAGCAAGCTGGAGCCCTGGCTGCTCGAGCGCCTGGCGCGCGACTACGACGGCATGTGGTTCGACGTGGGCGGCGGCGAACTGCCGGACTTCCTGTCCATGGTGGCCGATGCCGGTGCCCAGCGCATCCTGGTGCTGCCCATCTTCTGGCGCGACCAGGTCAGCGGCCTGCTGGCCATCGGCCTGATGGAGCCGCGCGAGTTCAGCAACGAGCTGGTGCAGCAGGCGCGCGATCTGGTCAACCGCATCGGCGTGGCGCTGGCGGCGCAGGCGCGCGACGAGCAGCTCAAGTACCAGGCCTTCCACGACGCGCTCACGGGCCTGCCCAACCGGCCCTTGCTGCTGGAGCGGCTGGCGCAGGAGATGGCGCGCGCGCGGCGCAGCGAGCGGCCGCTGGCCGTGATGTTCATCGACCTCGACCGGTTCAAGAAGATCAACGACAACCTGGGCCACGAGGCCGGCGACCGTCTCCTGTGCCAGGTGGCCGAGCGCCTGATCTCCAGCACCCGCGAGGGGGACACGGTGGCGCGCCTGAGCGGCGACGAGTTCGTGGTGCTGCTGCCCGATCTGGGCAGCCCCCAGCAGGCCGCGCGCCTGGCCGCCGAGATGCAGGGCCTGCTGGGTGAGCCTTTCCTGATCGGCGAGAGCACGGCCTATGTGGGCGCGAGCATCGGCGTGGCCATCTTCCCCGATGACGGCAACCTGGCCTCCGAGCTGCTCAAGAAGGCCGACATGGCCATGTACCGGGCCAAGGCCACGGGACGCGGCCGTGTCGTCTTCTACGAGGAGAGCATGAACCAGGCCCAGCAGGAGCAGGCCGTGCTCGAGCGCGAGCTGCGCCAGGCTATCGCGCGCGAGCAGCTCTCGCTGCGCTACCAGCCGCGCATCCGCCTGGGCGATGGCCGGCTGGCCGGGGCCGAGGCGCTGCTGCGCTGGCAGCATCCCGAGCTCGGAGAGGTCAGCCCGGAGAAGTTCATCCCCCTGGCCGAGGAGGTGGGGCTGATCGACGAGCTGGGCTACTGGGTGCTGCAGCAGGTCTGCGCGCAGCTCCTGCGCTGGCAGGAAGCGGGCTATCGCCTCACGGTCTCGGTCAATGTCTCCGGTCGCCAGCTGCGTTCGGGGCGCCTGGTGCAGCAGGTCGAGCAGACCCTGGCGTCGGCGGGCGTGGCGCCGGCCGGGCTGGAGCTGGAAGTCACCGAAGGTACGCTGATCGACGACATCGAGGCCGCGAGCGATCAGCTGCAGCAGATCAAGCGTACGGGCGTGCTGCTCGCGCTCGATGACTTCGGCATCGGCTATTCCTCGCTGCGCCATCTGCAGCAGCTGCCGCTGGACATCCTCAAGATCGACCGCTCCTTCATCCGCGGCCTGGGCGAGGATGACGGTGCGGGCAGCATCGTGCATTCCATCATCGCCCTGGCCCATGCCCTGGGCAAGACCGTGGTGGCCGAAGGCGTGGAGAACGAGCGCCAGGCCGAGCTGCTGCGCATCTGGCACTGCGAGCAGGCCCAGGGCTACTACTACAGCGTGCCGCTGACGGCCGCCGAACTGGAGCGCGAGCTCATGCCCTCGCGGCCGGCCGAGATGGATTGAGGCGCGCCGCACTGGCGTTGCGGCGTGCAACGTGTTTCAATCCGCCGCAGCAGTTTCCCGCAAGGAGCCCGCATGTTCCATGACCGGCTCGAGGCCGCCGACCGGCTGGCCCAAGCCCTGTCCGCGCACCGGGGTCAGCAGACCCTGGTGCTGGCCATCCCGCGCGGTGCCGTGCCCATGGCGCGGCGCATCGCGCAGCGCCTGGCGTGCGATTTCGACGTGGTGCTGGTGCGCAAGCTCGGCGCCCCGGGCCAGCCCGAGCTGGCCATCGGCGCCGTCGACGAGGGCGGCTGGACCTATGTGGCGCCCTTCGCCGAGCGCCTGGGTGCCGATGCGGCCTACGTGGCGCGTCAGCGCGAGCAGGCGCTGGCCGTGCTGCGCGAGCGCCGCCTGCGCTACACGCCCCTGCGCCCACCCCACGAGGTGACCGGGCGCACCGTGATCGTGGTGGACGATGGCCTGGCCACGGGCGCGACCATGATCGCTGCCCTGCACAGCCTGCGTGAGCGTACGCCCGCCCGTCTGGTCTGCGCCGTGCCGGTGGCGCCACCCGACACCCTGGCACGGGTGCGTGCGCTGGCCGACGAGGTGGTCTGCCTGCACAGCCCGCCCGATTTCCGGGCCGTGGGCCAGTACTACCGCGACTTCGAACAGGTGGAGGACGAGGAGGTGCTGGCCCTGCTCAGGGACTGAGGCGCGTCTTCAGTGCCAGTGTCGGCCGAACCAGTCCGCGGCCCGCTGCCCGACCTGCGCCAGCGCCCCGGGTTCCTCGAAAAGATGGCTGGCGCCGGGAATGAGCACGAGCTCCTTCTCGCAGCACAGCTGATCGAGGGCGCGGCGGTTCAGCGCCAGCACCTCGGTGTCGGCGTCTCCCACGAGCAGCAGCGTGGGCGCCAGCACCTTGGCCAGCTCGTGGCGGCCGGCCAGGTCCGGGCGGCCGCCGCGCGAGACCACGGCCTGTACCTCGCTGCCCAGGGCCGCGGCGGCCTGCAGGGCGGCGGCCGCGCCGGTGCTGGCGCCGAAATAGCCGATGGGCAGACGCCGGCTGGCCGGCGTGTGCAGCAGCACGAAGCGTGTGGCCACCAGCAGCCGGTGCGTGAGCAGCGTGATGTCGAAGCGCGTGTGGTAGTCCAGGTTCTCGCTCAGCGTGAGCAGGTCCAGCAGCAGCGTGCCGGTCTCCCTTGCCTGCAGCGCCCGCGCGACCTGGAGATTGCGCGGGCTGTGCCGGCTGCTGCCGCTGCCATGCGCGAACAGCACCAGGCCGCGGGCCTGGGCCGGCAGCTCCAGCAGGCCTTCGATCTGGACATCGTCGGCCGGGATGCGCAGCAGTTCGGAGGACATGACGTGGTTTCGTGCCCACGGTAGCGCCAGCCGCCAGCCGCGTCAACCCGGCGGACCGTGCGCAGCCCGCCGGCCCGGCCTTGCCCCTCTCCCCGTTCGGGTTATGCAGCGCCGGCAAACCCATGCAGAATGTCTCCTACGGCCCGGTCTATCCGGGATGGCGAAAGGACACACCCATGAGCCTTCTGTCCAGTGCCCGCTGGCGCGACATGAACCTCGCGCTCAAGCTCCCCCTGAGTGTGCTGCTGGTGGTGGGCGCCGTCTTCCTGGCGTTTGTCGTGGCCATCAGCTATGCGCTGACGGTCTCGATGGAAAAGAGCGCCAGCGCCGAGCTGGCCTCCAAGAGCCGCCTGCTGGTCGAGCTCATCGACGCCTCCGACAAGGACCTGCGCCTGCGCGCCGCCGGTCTGGCCAAGGCCTTCCAGTCGCGCCTGCCCGGCACCTTCGAGCTCGACCCCGCGATCACCGAGGTCAACGGCCGGCCCGCGCCGACGCTCAAGCTGGCCGGCCGGGTCCTCAACCTCGACTTTTCGGTGGTGGACCAGTTCACCGAATCGACCGGCGCCACGGCCACCATCTTTGCCAAGTCCGGCGAGGATTTCATTCGCGTCACGACCTCGGTGAAGAACGCGCAGGGCCAGCGCGCCATCGGCACCGTGCTGGACCGCGCCCACCCGGGTTACAAGGCCACGCTGGAGGGCCGGACCTACAACGGTGCCGCCGTCCTGTTCGGGCGTCCCTTCATCACGCAGTACGACCCGATCCGCGACGCGCGCGGCCAGGTCATCGGCCTGACCTATATCGGCCTGGACTACAGCGACTACCTCAAGCAGCTCAAGGACACGATCCGCAGCCAGAAGATCGGTGCCAGCGGCTACTTCTACGTGCTCGACGCGCGTCCGGGGCCGGGGCTGGGGACCTATGTCGTCCACCCGGTCGAGGAAGGCAAGATCGTGCTCGACAGCAAGGATGCCGGCGGGCGCGAATTCATCCGCGCCATCCTCGAGGCCCGCAACGGCCTGGCCCACTATCCCTACGTGGATCGGCAAGCCGGTGCTGAGGTGCGCGAGAAGGTGGCGGCGTTCACCGAGTTCCCGGGCTGGCAGTGGATCGTCGTGGGCAGCGCCTACGTGGACGAATTCGGCGCCGAGGTCCGCCGGCTGCGCAACTTCTTCGGCCTGCTCGGTGGCGCGCTCGTGCTGCTGGTGGCCGGCGCCATGTACCTGCTGCTGGGCCGCCTGGTGGTGCGGCCGCTGGCCGAGGTCACGGGGGCCGCCCAGGCCCTGGCCCAGGGCGACCTGAGCGTGCGCGTGCACAGCGCGCGCCGCGACGAACTCGGCCGGCTGATGTCGGCCATGAACCATGTCGGCAGCAGTCTGAGCGAGGTGGTGCAGACCGTGCGCCAGGGCAGCGAGAGCGTGGCCACGGCCAGCGCCGAGATCGCCCAGGGCAACACCGACCTGTCCTCGCGCACCGAGAGCCAGGCCAGCGCCCTGGAACAGACCGCGGCGTCGATGGAGGAATTGGGCTCGACCGTGCGGCAGAACGCCGACAACGCGCGCCAGGCCAATCAGCTGGCGCAGAATGCCTCCGGCGTGGCCACGCGCGGTGGCGAGGTCGTGGGGCAGGTGGTGCACACCATGAAGGGCATCCACGACGCCTCGCGCAGGATCGCCGACATCATCGGCGTGATCGACGGCATCGCCTTCCAGACCAACATCCTGGCGCTCAACGCCGCGGTGGAGGCCGCGCGTGCCGGCGAGCAGGGGCGCGGCTTTGCCGTGGTGGCCGCCGAGGTGCGGGCCCTGGCTGGCCGCAGCGCCGAGGCGGCCAAGGAGATCAAGGGGCTGATCGACAACAGCGTGTCACAGGTCGCACAGGGCAGCGCCCTGGTCGACCAGGCCGGCGCCACCATGAGCGAGGTGGTCACGGCCATCCAGCGCGTGGCCGCCATCGTGGGCGAGATCAGCACGGCCAGTGCCGAGCAGAGCGCCGGCGTGTCCCAGATCGGCGAGGCCGTCTCCAACATGGACCAGACCACGCAGCAGAATGCCGCGCTGGTGGAGCAGATGGCCGCCGCCGCCTCCAGCCTGCGCCACCAGGCGCAGGAACTGGTGCAGGCGGTCAGCGTGTTCCGGCTCGAACGCTAGCCGCCCGCGGCGGGTGGCGGACTTACTGTGCCTGGAAACCGCTGGCCTGGATGATGCGGGCCCAGCTCTGGCGGTAGGCCAGTTCGCGCCTGCCCAGCTGCTCGCCGGTCATGTGGCCCACACTCAGGCCCATGGCCGTCAGGCGCTCGCGCACATCCGGCTGGGCGATGACCTTGGCCAGCGCGTCCGAGTAGCGGTCCAGCACGGCCTTGGGCGTGCCCTTGGGGGCGAACAGACCGTAGTAGGGCAGGTCCTCGAAGCCGCTCAGGCCCAGTTCGGCAAAGGTGGGCACATCGGGCAGGATGGTCTGGCGCTGGGTGCCGATCACGGCCACCATGCGGATCTTGCCGGCCTTGTGGTTCTCGATGAAGTCGGGCACCGAGCCCACGCCCGCGGCGATCTGGTTGCCCAGCATGTCGCCCATCATGGGCGCGCTGCCGCGGTAGGGCGCGGCCTGCAGGTCCAGGCCATTCTTCTGGCCCATGACCTTGACCAGGAACTCGGGCGTGGAGGCCGGGGCCGGCACGCCCACGGTGCCGCGCGCCTTGACGTTCTCGCGCACCCAGGCCAGGTAGTCCTTGTAGCTCTTGGCCGGCGTGCCGCCGGACAGCGCCAGGCCGTTGACGAAAGTGGCGAAGCCGGCCACGGGCACGAAGTCCTGCGCCGGATCGAAGCCCGGGTTCTTGAGCGTCAGCGGCAGGATGGAGATGCTGTGGTCGTGCGAGAGGAAGAGTACGCTGCCGTCGGCCGGCGCGGCCTTCAGCGCCTGGGCCGCGAGCTGGCCACCGGCGCCGGCCTTGTTCTCGACGATCACGTTGGCGCCCAGCGGCTCCTTGAGCTTGTCGGCCAGCACGCGGGCGATGGCGTCGGTGCCGCCACCGGGCGGGAAGCCCACGAGGATCTTGATCGTGGTGTCGGCCAGGGCCGTGCTGCCCAGCAGCAGGGCGGCCGCGGCCAGGCCCAGGGAGCGGCGCTTGAGGTTCAGGAACATGGGGGTCTCCAGAAGTCGTTGAAAGGGGCGGGATATCGGGGCCGATTTTGCATCAGCGCCCGCGCGGCCTCAGAGCCAGCGGAACACCAGCGGGATCAGCAGCGAGGCCAGCACGACCTGCAGGCCCATGGCCAGGCCCGCGTAGGCGCCGGCGTCCGCATCGACCTGCAGGGCCCGCGCCGCGCCGATGCCGTGTGAGGTGGTGCCCAGCGCAAAGCCGCGTGCCATCCAGCCGGCAGGCGTGGTGGGCACGCGCAGCAGGTCGAACAGGTACTTGCCGCTGAGCGCGCCCACCAGGCCGGTGAGCACCGCGAACACGGCTGCTAGCGCCGGGATGCCGCCGATCTTCTCGGCCACGCCCATGGCGACCGGCGCGGTGACCGACTTGGTGGTCAGCGACTGCACGAGCTCCACCGGCAGGCCGAAGGCCAGGCCCAGGGCCCAGGCCGAACCCGCGGCCGCCGCGCCGCCCACCAGGGCGGCCAGCAGCAGCGGCAGCCAGCGCGCGCGCAGCTCGGTGCGACGTTGCCACAGCGGCCAGCCCAGGGCCACCACGGCGGGCCCGAGCAGGAAGTGGATGAACTGCGCACCGGAAAAATACGTGGGGTAGGGCACGCCCGTGAGCAGCAGCACGCCGGCGATGGTCAGCACCGTCCAGAGCACCGGGTTGGCCCAGGGGGCCTGGCCGCGCTGCAGGTAGAAGGCCTGGGCCAGCACATAGACCGCCATCGTGGCCGTCAGGCCGAACAGCGGCGTGCTCGACAGATAGACCCAGAGCTCGACGAAGTTCTGCACGGGCCTACTCCCGGGGCGCCTTGAGCAGGGCGCGCAACACCAGCACGGTCACGGCCAGGCCGGCCCAGGTGGAGAGCACGATCACGGCCAACAGCCGCCCGCCGTATTCGCCCAGCAGGCCCAGGTGCGTCATCACGCCCACGCCCACCGGGACGAAGAGCAGGGACAGGTGGGCCAGCAGGAAATCCGCGCAGGCCGCCACCGGCGCGCGCACGCGCTCGAAGTTCAGCGCGCCCAGCAGCAGCACCAGGCCCACCACCGGGCCCGGGAAGGGCAGGTGCAGCGCATGCGCCATCAGCTCGCCGGCGGATTGCAGAACCAGCAGCCAGGCAAATCCGCGCAGGGCCAGCATCAGACCTCCGCCGGGCAGTTCCCGAGGAGGCCTGCGCCCCCTTGGGGTGCTGTGAACGCAGCGCGCTTGGGGGTCATGACTTCAGAAGCGCGGCAGGTCGGGGTGGCTGATCTTGCCGCCGCGCACCAGCATCTTGCCGTACTCGGCGCAGCGGTTGTGCGTGGGGATGACCTTGCCCGGGTTGAGCGTGCCCTGGGGATCGAAGGCGCGCTTGACGCCCAGCATCTGCGCGTTTTCCTCGGCGCTGAACTGCACGCACATGCTGTTGAGCTTTTCCACGCCCACGCCGTGCTCGCCCGTGACCGTGCCGCCCATCTGGACGCTGGTCTCCAGGATGTCGGCGCCGAAGAGCTCGCAGCGGTGCAGCTGGTCCGGGTCGTTGGCATCGAAGAGGATCAGCGGGTGCAGGTTGCCGTCGCCGGCGTGGAAGACGTTGAGGCACTTGAGGCCGTACTTGTCCTCCATGCGCTGGATGGCCTCCAGGATGTCGGCCAGGCGCTTGCGCGGGATGGTCGAGTCCATGCACATGTAGTCGGGCGCCATGCGGCCGCTGGCGGGGAAGGCGTTCTTGCGCCCGCTCCAGTAGCGCAGGCGCTCGGCCTCGTCCTTGCTGACCGCAATCGCGGTGGCGCCGGCCTGGCGCAGCACCTCGCTCATGCGGCCGATCTCCTCCTCCACCTCCTCGGGCGTGCCGTCGCTCTCGCACAGCAGGATGGCGGCGGCATTCAGGTCGTAACCGGCGTGCACGAAGTCCTCCACTGCCGCCGTCATGGGCTGGTCCATCATCTCCAGCCCGGCCGGGATGATGCCCGCGGCGATGACCGCGGCCACCGCGTCGCCGGCCTTGCGCACGTCGTCGAAGCTGGCCATGATGCAGCGCGCCAGCTGCGGCTTGGGCACCAGCTTGACCGTCACCTCCACCGTCACGGCCAGCATGCCTTCGGAACCGATGAAGACCGAGAGCAGGTCGTAGCCCGGCACGTCCAGCGCCTCGGAGCCGAACTCGATGGGCTCGCCTTCCACCGTGTAGCCACGTACCTTGAGCACGTTGTGCACCGTCAGGCCGTACTTGAGGCAGTGCACCCCGCCCGAGTTTTCCGCCACGTTGCCGCCGATGGTGCAGGCGATCTGGCTCGACGGATCGGGTGCGTAATACAGGCCATGGGGTGCGGCCGCCTCGCTGATGGCCAGGTTGCGCACGCCGGCCTGGACCACGGCCGTGCGGCTCACGGGGTCGATCTTCAGGATCTGGTTGAACTTGGCCAGCGAGAGCGTCACGCCCAGTGCATGCGGCATGGCGCCGCCCGACAGGCCGGTGCCCGCGCCGCGCGCCACCACCGGCACCTGCAGGGCATGGCAGGCCCGCAGCACGGCCTGGACCTGGGCCTCGGTCTCGGGCAGGGCCACGGCCAGCGGGCGCTGGCGGTAGGCCGTGAGGCCGTCGCATTCATAAGGCGTGGTGTCTTCCGTCTGCCAGAGCAGGGCATGCGCCGGCAGCACGGCGGAGAGGGCACGCACGACCTGGGCCTGGCGTTCGGCGCGTTGCAGGGCGTCGGCCTGCGGGGGGGAGGCGGGGGCGTTCATGGGACGATTCTAGGCCCGCCGCAGAGGGGCTGCTACCATCGGCCGGGTTACAACTCTCTTGCTTTGCCGGCCGTTCTGCCATGTCCGATCGCCTTGCGGTGCTCCCGCAATACCTGCTGCCCAAGAAGGCGCTCACCTCCTTTGCCGGCCTGGTGGCCGGTTCCGACCTGGGCGGCGTCACCACGGGCATCATCCGTCGTTTCATCCGCCGCTACGACGTGAACATGGCCGAGGCGGCCAATCCGGATCCGGCCAGCTACGCCACCTTCAACGCGTTCTTCACCCGCGCGCTGAAAGAAGGTGCGCGTCCGCTGGCCGACGCCACCTGGGTCTGCCCCGTGGACGGCGCCATCAGCCAGTTCGGCCCCATCGAACGCGACCAGATCTTCCAGGCCAAGGGCCATCGCTACAGCACCACGGCCCTGGTCGGCGGCGACGCGGCCCTGGCCGCGCAGTTCGAGAACGGGCACTTCGCCACGCTGTATCTCAGCCCGCGCGACTACCACCGCATCCACATGCCCTGCCAGGGCACGCTCACGCGCATGATCTACGTGCCGGGCGAGCTGTTCTCGGTCAACCCGACCACCGCGCGCGGCGTGCCGGGCCTGTTCGCGCGCAACGAGCGCGTGGTCTGCGTCTTCGACACGGCCCACGGCCCGCTGGTGCTGGTGCTGGTCGGCGCCACCATCGTGGGC